>JBGPID010000311.1:0-4015 GCA_041484725.1 Geobacteraceae bacterium
AAAGGGTTCATAACTTATAACGCGAGCACCTCCTGCAAGACCTTGCTTATCTCTTGAGGTCGGAAGGGTTTACTGAGCACTGCGCTGAAACCGTAATCCCGGTAATTGGCCATGATCGGGTCCGTGGAATAGCCGCTGGAAACGATGGCCTTAATATTCCGGTCTATCTGGAGGAGCCTATCGATTGCTTCCCTTCCGCCCATTCCTCCAGGGATGGTCAGATCCAGGATAACCGCGGAAAAAGGGGTGCCCTGTTCTTTCCTTATACGGTAGAGATCAACAGCCTCCGAGCCGTTTTCAACCGACTCGACCGTATAACCGAGTTCTTCCAGTATGGCCTGCACGATCTCCCTGATATCTTCCTCGTCATCCATCACCAGCACACGGCCGCTCCCCTGGGATACCGCTGTTCGAGAGACTGGTTCGGATAGAGTTACCTGTTCCGAAGCCGGCAGGGAGATATGAAACGTGCTCCCCTTGCCCAAGGTTGATGTCGCCCTTATTTTGCCGCCATGTTTCCTGATGATCGAGTAACAGGAAGCCAGACCGAGACCGCTCCCTTGCTGTTTGGTAGTGAAGAACGGGTCAAAGATCCTCTGCAGATGGTGCTCGGAAATTCCGGTCCCGGTATCCGCTACGGATATTCTCACGAATCTCTTCCCTTTCTTGAGGGATCTGACATTTTCCGCGCTTATGGTTACCGTCCCACCCTCTGGCATGGCCTGGACCGCATTGAGCACGAGGTTGTGGATCACCTGGCTAAGCTGCCCTTCGTCCGCATCCACCGGACAGAGGTCGTCCGCAAGGGCGAATGCGCACCTGACATTGGAACCGTGCAGGGCAAAGGCAGCAGCTTCCTTCAGCAGGCCGCGTATCTCGATAATTTTCTTGACCGGTTCGCCGCCCCGGGCAAAGGTAAGGAGTTGCTGGGTCAGATCTTTGGCCCGGGCAGTTGCATTCTCTGCTTCTTCCAGCCGTTTCGTCACTTTTTCCGGATCGTGCAACTGTAATCGCGCCAGGGAGATATTGCCGAGAATGATGGTAAGGATGTTGTTGAAGTCATGGGCGATCCCTCCGGCCAGAATCCCCAGCGACTCCAGCTTCTGGGTTTTAATCATTTCCTGTCCGGTCTCCCGGAGGTTGGTGATATCCTCCATTGTCCCGACAAAACCTGAGATCCTGCCGCCCGGACCTTTAATAGGGGTCAACAATGTCCGAACCAGAATCGTTTTCCCTTGCGGGGTCAGCCGACGGTGCTCATGGGAATAGTTATGCCCTGTGGCAACCGCCTCATTCCATGCTTTCTCATGTTCTTCGAGGTCGTCGGCATGGATCCCCCTGATCCAGCCCATTCCCATCCCCTCCGCTGCTGACATCCCGGTAATTTCCTCCCACCGCGGGTTACAGTAAATATTATTCCCTTCGCCGTCCGTCCTGAAAATGCCGATGGGCGCGAAGTCGCAGAGGGTATGGAACAGCTCCTCGCTCTTGCGCAGCGCCTCCTCTGACTCCGCCCGCGGTGAACTTGGCGAATCCATCGAAATGGAGGGATCTTCAGCTGATCGCTTGAGTTTCTTTTTCATTGCTGGCTCCAGATTTTTAGCAACGGTGTCAGGTTAACTCCTTGCACGGTTTTTGACACTGTTACAGGGGAGGTATGGATTTCCGGGAGGTCATGGAACCTGAGCACGGACAGTCCGGTCATGATCGTCCCCTCTCATTACAGTGTAGCATCAAACGACCCGGATTCAACTCCGATCCCACCGGGCAGACGGGTCTGCTCTGCCTCCTGCGGCATGAATAGGCTCCCATCAGTGATCCGTATCGGCATACGTAATTTATCCCGAGGCCGATTCAACATCCGGATAATCCCTGGATTTTGAAAGATGTAAATAATGTTAACCTTCTTAAAGCGGTTGCTTTCCGAACTCTGTCGGGACTGTCCCATCAGTGATAATAAATAGTTGACGGAAATAGTAAGGTATGATATGAGGAAATAAACGATTGTTTGTTCTCGGGAATTGAAGGAGTGACAATGTTCCTACGTTTGAAGGAAGATATCAAGGCCGTTTTTGACCGGGATCCGGCAGCGAGGAGCGTACCGGAGATAATCTTCTGTTACCCGGGGCTCCATGCCATCTGGTTTCACAGGATCAGTCACTGGTTCTGGCAGCTCGAGTTCTTCTTCATCGCCAGGTTTGTGTCGCATCTCGGCCGTTTTTTCACCGGGATCGAGATCCATCCGGGGGCCCGGATCGGCAAAGGCTTTTTTATCGACCACGGCATGGGGGTCGTGATCGGTGAGACGGCAGAGATAGGCGACAACGTAACCCTTTACCACGGCGTAACACTGGGGGGGGTGAGCTGGGAAAAGACCAAGCGCCATCCCACCATCGGGGACAATGTGGTGATCGGCTCCGGCGCAAAGGTTCTGGGGCCGTTTACTGTCGGCAAAGGGAGCAAGATCGGCTCCAACTCCGTGGTCGTCAGGGAGGTTCCAGCCAACTCCACGGTGGTGGGGATTCCCGGCCGGGTGGTGATGGCAACGGAGAAGATTGAGGGGAAAATGGACCTGGAGCACGGCAATCTGCCGGACCCGGAGGCCAAGGCCATCTCCTGTCTCTTTGAACAGATCCGCGAACTGGAGCGGAAATTTGCTGCGCTGGCGACCGAGCATGAACTACTGAGAAAACGGCTGGACGGCGGGAACTAGAGTATCACGGGAAACAGATGATCTACATGGATTACAACGCCACGACACCCGTCCATCCCGAGGTGTTGGAGGCGTTTTTGCCTTTTTATCGGGACAGTTTCGGAAATCCGTCCAGTATCCATTTGGCCGGCAGAAGGGTCAAGGCGGCAGTTGAAGAAGCCAGGGAAAGGTTGGCGGGCTTTCTGGGCTGCGAACCGGTGGAGGTCATCTTCACTTCCGGCGGCACCGAAGCCGATAATCTGGCCATCAAGGGGGTGGCGGCGGCACAGGGGGGGAAGGGGAACCATATCATCACGACCCGCGTGGAGCATCCGGCGGTCCTCAACACCTGTCTTTACCTGGAACAGAAAGGATACGATGTCACCCGGCTGGAAGTGAATCGCGAGGGGCTGCCGGACTTGGCCCGGCTCGAAGCGTCCATCACCGGCCGCACCATCCTGATTTCGGCCATGTATGCCAATAACGAGACCGGTGCGATCTTCCCTGTCCGGGAGATCGGCGCGATCGCCTCCAGACATCGTATCTGCTTCCATTGCGATGCCGTGCAGGCGGCCGGTAAAATTCCCATCGACTGCAGGGAGATGAATGCGAGCCTTCTTGCCCTGTCGGGCCATAAACTTGGAGCGCCGCAAGGGATAGGCGCCCTGGTAGTCAGGCGGGGGATCAAATTGCATCCGCTGATTCATGGGGGGGCGCAGGAGCGGAACCGTCGCGGCGGCACCGAAAATGTGGCCGGCATCGTTGCCCTGGCAAAGGCCTATGAACTGGCGCAGGGCTCTCTTGCGGCCGAATCGAGGCGCATCGGCGGACTTCGCGACCGGCTGGAACACGGTATCATGGCCCGCGTCCCGGATGTGCTGATCAACGGGGATAGAAAGAGGCGTCTGCCGAACACGGCCAACATCTCTTTTGCGGGGGTGGATGCGGATTCATTGCTGGCGAACCTGGACCTTGAGGGGATTGCGGTATCTTCCGGAGCAGCCTGCTCATCCGGTGTCCTGCGCTCGTCCCATGTCCTTTCCGCCATGGGGGTCGAGCCTAGCCTGGCAAAAGGTTCGATCCGTTTTTCCCTGGGGAGGGAGAATGACGAGGCTGATCTGGAGAGTCTGCTTGCACGGCTGCCGGGGATCGTGGAAAGGTTGCGGGTAAACTAATTCTAGCTAGTTTCCATCCGGAAACGGTTCTTTTCCGCCCTAGCGGCGTCAATCTTCGGGCTTGCTTGTGCGGCGTACCGATGTACGCCTCCGCGCAACCCCTCGATTTCCTTGCCAGGACGAAAAATCCCTCGTTCCCAAATTGGAA
>JBGPID010000312.1:0-4008 GCA_041484725.1 Geobacteraceae bacterium
ACAGGAAAAACCATATAGGAGATGATAAAATTTTCCTCATTCATCCCCTCGGGAAAGGGTGATGTCAGCGCAATGAGCTTATACATAAAGAGCCGCCGGCAGCTTTTTTTCAGCTTTTCCAAGGAGAATTCCCGGCCGATGGCGCTCTTGACGGTTCTGTATTCTATTTCTCCGTTTCGTGACCCTTTGCAGTTGGTCAGCAAAAGGAGGCAGAGTCTGATTTCATCCGCATCCAGGCCGTTTCCGGCCACCAGCTTTTCAAGCTCCTGCATCAGCTCAAGCTTGTCCATCGATTCCCTCCCGGATTAACGGACTTTTTGAATATATGACTAATATTCTACCGTGTCAAGCATGATGTGCATATATATCCTATTCAGTGCAACCTGTTGACATTACTTTGAAACGAAGTTATGCTTGGAGGCAGAATGAGTCATCTCATGCACTTCCGATGATCATCATCCATGTGCTATTCAGGATTCGAGGACAGGACGTCAATGAAAATAACCAATCCGGGAAAGGATGCCCGTTTGTCGATAGAAATCGGTAACCGGTTGAAAAAATTACGGTTAGAGAAGGGCTTAACGCAGAAGGTGCTGGCGGCGAAGGTCAGGGACGGGGTTGACTATACTTATATCGGCAAGATAGAGCGGGGTGAACAGCTCCCCTCCCTCAAGGTTTTGCTGAGAATAAGCGAGACACTCTCGGTACCGATACATTACTTTTTCAGGGATGAGGCGGATACCGTTGTCTATCTGGACAGTTCAGCCGAATTGGGTTTTCTCTTAAGAGATGGAAAAGGCCGGGAACTTCTCAATACCCTGAAGCTGCTTCATACAGGTGATATTCCGCTTATCATGGAAATAGTCAAGATCCTTGCCAGGCAGAAAAATAGCGAAAAGCCGGAAAAGACGAAAGATCGCGGATATCCTGCCGATGACCTGCTGCCGGCTGCAAAAAAAGATACCCTTTTTTTGGAAAAGTGAAAAACCGCTCTTTCTCTTTGCGTGCAAAGGGATCGCTATAATTCCGCGCCACGCCCTTGGATAATGCCCCTTACCCGGTTATCAGGCGGGCCGTTGCCCGACAACCTATAGTCTTCGCCTGCTTCTTTTTCCCCTTGATTTGTCAGGCAAATAGTTCTAGAAAAAGTCTCCTCTCTTCGGATGGAACAAGGGAATTTTCATGGAAGCTTTATGCCTCAAGGCCCCTGCCAAGGTTAATTATCGTCTCGATGTCTTGCGCCGCCGCACCGATGGCTACCATGATCTGCGCATGATCATGCAGCGGATCGATCTGTGCGATGAAATTGTCATCGTCCAGACCAATTCCCCCGGGATCAGGGTGACCTGCGACCGGCAGGGGGTGCCGGACGGACCGGGAAACATCGCCTGGCGGGCCGCGGATGCCTTGCTGCAGATTGCCGGCAGGCAGGTCGGGCTGGATATCGCCATAACGAAAAATATTCCGGTGGCTGCCGGACTTGGTGGCGGGAGCAGCGACGCGGCAACGGTCCTCATGGGGGTGAACGAACTGCTCGGGCTGAAGCTTTCCGACGAGCGGCTGATGGAGATAGGGGTGAAGCTGGGCGCCGACGTGCCGTTCTTCATCTTCAAAAGGAGTGCACTGGCAGAAGGGATCGGAGAGCGACTATCAGCGATCGCGGAGATCCCCGCGATCTGGCTTGTGCTGGTAAACCCCAACATCCATGTCTCGACTGCCTGGGTTTATCGAAATTTACAATTGACAACCGGTGAGGTCGAACATATAATACCTCTTTTTTACAAAAGCATAGCGGATCTCTGCGCGATCCTGGCCAACGACCTGGAAACGGTCACCGTCAGAAAGTTTCCGGTCATCGGCGAAATCAAGGAGCGACTGCTGGCGGCAGGGGCCCGCGGTGCGATCATGTCCGGCAGCGGCCCAACGGTTTTCGGCCTGTTCGAAAGCGCGGCCGGTGCGCGGCAGGCAGCGCAGGAACTGGCCGGGGAGAGCGGCTGGTTTGTAACTGCGGTAAAGACGCTGGAAAATTCGTAAGAAGTGAGGTGTGGAGAGTAGGTTTTCACCCTTCACCATTCACCATTTACCGTTTTTTGGGGCGTCGCCAAGCGGTAAGGCACCGGATTTTGATTCCGGCATTCCCAGGTTCGATTCCTGGCGCCCCAGCCATTTGGTTTTAAATGATCCGGAAAGGTATCATGATATGGAAAGCAGAATAAAGATATTCTGCGGAAACTCAAACCCGGCCCTGGCGGAAAAAATCTGCGCCAACCTCGGCATACCGCTGGGGCAGGCAAAGGTCAAGAATTTCTCCGACGGCGAAATCATGGTGGAGATCGGCGAGAATGTCCGCGGTCGCGACACTTACGTTGTACAGTCGACCTGCTCTCCCACCAACAACAACCTGATGGAACTTCTGATCATGATGGACGCCCTGAAGCGGGCATCCGCAGCCACCATTACAGCAGTGATCCCCTATTACGGCTATGCCAGGCAGGACCGCAAGGTTGCCCCCCGCACCCCGATCACCTCGAAGCTGGTGGCCGATCTGATCACCAAGGCCGGCGCGGACCGGATGGTGACCATTGATCTTCATGCCGGCCAGATTCAGGGGTTCTTCGATATTCCGGTCGATAATCTCTATGCGGCGCCGGTGATTCTTGAGCATCTGAAAAGGCGTTTTACCCATGACCACATCGTCATGGTGTCGCCCGATGCGGGAGGCACCGAGCGGGCCCGGGCATTTGCCAAAAGGCTCGAGTGTACGCTGGCCATCATCGACAAGCGGCGCACCGGTCCCAACGTGGCTGAAGTGATGCATCTGGTCGGCGACGTGAGGGACAAGATTGCGATCATTCTTGATGACATGATAGATACGGCCGGAACCCTGACCCAGGCGGCCAGGGCACTGAAGGAGCATGGCGCCAGGACCATTTACGCCTGCGCAACCCACGGCGTATTTTCCGGTCCCGCCATCGACAGGATCAACGCATCGGACATCGAAGAAGTAGTCATAACCAACACCATTCCGCTCGGCGAAAAGGCGGCCCTGACCTCGAAAATCAAGGTGCTCTCCATAGCCGAGCTCCTTGCCGAAACCGTCAGGCGTATCCACGAAGACGAATCGGTAAGCTCGTTGTTTGTATAGAACAAAGGGGCACTGCCGGCTGCTCTGCCGGAGAATGGAGAGGCTAGGCCCTGCCCCTGACAGATTAATTTAATCATAGTGGAGGATGTATGGAACGGAGAGAATTAACCGTTGAGTTGAGAGGCAAGACAGGGAAAGGGATCTCCCGGCAACTCAGGGGAAAAGGGATGATCCCGGGTATTGTCTACGGCAAGGGAATGGATTCAGTTCCCGTAGCGCTCAACCCCAAGGAACTGAACAGTGCACTTGCCGGAGAAGGGGGGCACAACAACCTCCTCATCTTGAGAGGGGTGGAGAGCCTCAATGGGAATGTTGTGATAGTCGCGGACCTCTTGAGGGATCCTTTGAAGTGTTATCCGATGCATGTGGACCTGCACAAGATCGATCTGACCGAAAAAATCAGGGTCGAAGTGCCGATAAATCTGGTTGGAACCGCTGCCGGGGTCATCGCCGGCGGGCTGCTTGATTTTGCCAAACATTCCATTGCGGTTGAATGCCTTCCCACCGAGATTCCCGAGCACATTGACGTTGATGTGACCGAATTGACCGTCGGTCATTCGATCCACGTGGGAGAGATTCAGGTCCCGGCCGGGATCAAGGTGCTGGAAGATCCCAGGGCTTCCGTGGTCAGCATACTCGGCAAGGCCAAGGAAGAAGAGGAGACGGCTGCCGCTGCCGAGCAACCGGCTTAAGCCTTCGCAACAACCGGACAAAGTATGGCCACAAAACTGATTGTCGGGCTGGGAAATCCCGGCCCTAAATACCTATGGACCCGCCACAACGCGGGTTTCATGGTTTTAGACCGATTTTGCCACAGCACCGGAATTGCGGTCACCAGGAAAAACTTTTCCGCTCTTTGCGGC
>JBGPID010000313.1:0-4002 GCA_041484725.1 Geobacteraceae bacterium
AGTGACTCGACTCCAACATCCGTGGCTGAAACAGAGGAGTTTCTGGAGGGGCTGGCCGCTTGTGGAGTGAACCCGTTGCTCCTCTCCATAGATAACGGTTCGAAGAGCGGCAATTATCTCGACGGACAGAAGATCAATATTGACCTGGCCGGGACGATGGACATTTACCGGGCAGCCCATGCCTATGGAGTGGCGGGCCTGGTCCAGCATGGCATAACCGGCACACCTCTCCATATTGTCGGCAAGCTGGCGGACTACGGCATCAGGAAAGGAAATATCGGCACACTCTGGCAGAATATCGCCCATGCCGGTCTTCCCCTGGATTTGATGGATACCATGCGCCTCTGGGCGAGGCAAAACCGGCGTGATATCAAATACGCAACTAAAATATTCAAGGCGGAAATCGACGCCATCCCGAAAGAAGATGCCTTGCAGATTCATGAAATGGCCTACCGGGAGGCCAAGGAGTTTCTGACGGCCTTTCGCGCCAAGGGGAGCGCGAGCAGGCTCGCCGGTTTGCTGGAGGATTCCGGTTGCGCATAATAAGCGGCTCTGCACGAGGTCGCCGGCTTCTCTCCCCGAAAAATCGCATGATCAGGCCGACGGCCGACCGGGTCAAGGAGTCGCTGTTCAATATCCTGGTTGTTATTTTGGGCGGTTTCGACCGATGCCGGGTGCTGGATATCTTTGCCGGGACCGGCAATCTTGGCTTGGAGGCCCTGAGCCGCGGCGCAAGCCAAGCCGTATTCATCGACAATAACAAAGAGTCTGTTGCTCTGGTGGCAAAAAATCTGCGGATGCTCGCTTTCGCCGACAGAGGCCGCGTGCTCGAGAGAGAAGCGCTTCCGGCATTACGGCATCTGGGGGAAAGGGAGACCCCTTTTCACCTGGTTTTCATAGATCCGCCTTACCGGCAGGGACTCGCGGAAAGGGTTCTGGCATATCTCGCTAGTTCCACCCTGATCGATGACAATTCGCTGGTCGTTGCCGAGATTTCTTCCGCAGAGTTCCTCCCGACGGCATTCGACGCCTTAAGGGAATTTGATAGGAGAGTTTACGGTGATACGGCAATCGCTTTTTTCCGGCGCATAAATAAGGAAACACCGGATCACAAAACCCAGATTCCAGACAATATCGAAAAAACTGTTTAAAAAAACCTCTGATTGTTTGTGCTTTGGAGTCTGGGATTTGAGTTTTACAATTGAGGTCATGTCATGTCGAGAAACATTGTTGTTTACCCCGGTTCATTCGACCCCATAACTTATGGCCATCTGGATATCATCAACCGCGGCTTGAGGATCTTTGACGAGGTGATTGTTGCTGTTGCCGAGAATCCCGTGAAAAAGTCCCTGTTCAGCGTCGAGGAGCGGGTTGAACTGATCAGGGAAGTACTGGATGGTAACGGCAGGGCAACGGTTGACACATTCGGCGGCCTTCTGATAGATTATGTGCTTGCCAAAGGGGCAACGGTAATAATCCGCGGTTTGCGGGCGGTTTCCGACTTCGAATATGAATTCCAGATCGCCCAGATGAACCGCGGTATCTCCCAGGATGTGGAGACTCTTTTCATGATGACCTCCGTCCCTTTCAGTTACCTCTCTTCCTCCATCGTCAAGGAAGTCAGTTCCCTGAACGGACCGGTAGACGGACTGGTCCCCCCTTTGGTAAAAAAGGCGCTTGACGCCAAATATAAGCGCTGATAGCCGGCTGGATAAACTGATGGGATCCATCCCGTATAAAAGGAGGAAACAATGAAGCTTGCAGAGCGCGTGAATAAAATACAGCCTTCTCCAACCCTGGCAATCGATGCCAAGGCAAAGGCCCTGAAAGCCCAGGGAGTGGATGTTGTCGGCTTTGGCGCCGGCGAACCCGATTTCGATACCCCGGTAAACATTAAGGAAGCGGCAAAAAAGGCCATAGATGCCGGTTTCACCAAATATACACCGGTCGGCGGCACCGATGAACTGAAGGATGCCATCATTGCCAAGATGAAGAAGGACCATGGACTGGAGTACAGCCGTGACGAGGTCTCGGTTGCCTGCGGCGCCAAGCACTCCCTCTATAACATCTCCCAGGCGCTGATCCAGGAGGGGGATGAGGTGATCATCCCGGCCCCTTACTGGGTCTCTTATCCGGATCAGGTTGTGCTGGCCGGAGGGACGCCGGTCTTCATCGGGACCGATGAGACCACCGCATTCAAGATAACGCCCGAGCAGCTGGAAAAAGCCATAACCGGGAAGACCAAGGCGCTGCTGATCAACTCTCCATGCAATCCGACCGGCTCCAGCTACACCGTTGCCGAACTGGAGGCCATTGGCCGGGTCTGCCTGAAACACGATTTTATGATTATTACCGACGACATCTATGAGCGGCTCGTGTACGATGGTCTGAAATTCGCCAATATCGTCCAGGTCCTGCCCGAGCTGAAGCCCCGCACCATCGTGGTCAACGGCGTTTCCAAGACCTATGCCATGACCGGCTGGCGGATCGGCTACGCCTGCGGCCCCAGGGAACTTATGGGGGCCATTACCAAGATGCAGTCCCAGTCAACCTCCAACCCGACATCCATCGCCCAGAAAGCTGCCGTCGAGGCCCTGAACGGCCCGCAGGATGCCGTTGCCGCCATGGTTGTCGAGTTCGAGAAACGCCGCACCTATATCGTCGAGCGGCTGAATGCCATTCCGGGGGTCACCTGCTTCAAGTCAACCGGCGCCTTCTACGTCTTCCCGAATTTCTCCGTCGTCTACGGTAAGAGCTTCAACGGCAAAAAGATCAGCAATTCCACCGAATTCGCCGCCTATCTCCTGGAGGAGGCCAAGGTGGCCATCGTGCCGGGCGTGGCTTTCGGCGCCGACAGATATGCCCGCCTCTCCTATGCCGTAAGCATGGAGAATATCAAGAAGGGGCTGGACCGTATCGAAGCGGCGATTAAAAATTTGCAGTAGGATAATACTTAAAATGATCAGAATGGGTAATGATACCTAGTGTCCATCCGGAAACTCCGGATGAGACACTACTGGTTTCCAATTCGGAAACGAGGAATTTTTCGTCCTGGCAAGGAAATAGAGGGGTTGCGCGGAGGCGTACATCGGTACGCCGCACAAGCAAGCCGAAGATTGACGCCGCCATGGCGGAAAAGGACCGTTTCCGGATGGAAACTACCTAACGGTAAGGCGAAAAGTGAAGAGATTCACCTCGCCTTCTTTTTATCTGAAAGGGGCACTCATGATAAACAAGGATATGCTTATCGGCGAGATTGTCCGTCGTTATCCGGAGACTCTGGCGGTTTTTGAAAAATACAAGCTGACCTGTTTTGAGTGCCAGATCGCCGATTACGAGGCACTGGAGCATGGCGCAGATGTCCATCATGTAAATGTGGAACTGCTCCTCGATGAATTGAACCGGGCTATCAAAGATAACGGGTAGATTATCCTGTCCGTTACCCGCCAGATTCCACCTTCTCACCCTCATCGGAACGACGGTAAACTCCTGCATCTCTCCAGCCGCTCTTCGCGGGGTTGCCATAGCCTCCTGCAGATCCCCGGATCAGCGGCTTTCAAGGCTTTTGCCTGATAGGAAAACATGCCTGGCCATGATAGTGTAAAAATGTAAATTAAGTGTAGAGTAATTGTACTCAATAACACGGAATGTGTATAATAAATATCATTATAAATAATGAATCTACTTGCTTTTCCTGATCCAATTAATATATATACTTTTAAAAAACATAACGTTATACTCAGCGGAGATAAGATGAGAACCAGGATTGAGGGCATGGCACTATTCTCGCATTCAGCTGTCTACGCCGTCCGCTTTGTACACAAAACCTGCATCCACCGCCGGTTCCTCAGGAGGTTTATAGGTGCTTTATAAAACAGTTAACGAATCATTCAACGAATTCTTCATCGACCGTAACGATGCCAAATGCATCCGTTGCAAGGTCTGCGTCCGTCAATGCGCCTACGAGGTCCACTCCTATATCGCGACCGAAGACGCTCTGAC
>JBGPID010000314.1:0-3990 GCA_041484725.1 Geobacteraceae bacterium
ATGCGTAACTTAATCTTCATTGGCAGTCTGCATCTCCAGACTGAAATTTTTTGTGTCAACAAGTTTATCTTCCAGCTCTTCAACAATCTCCGTAAGGATGGTTTCGGTCATACCCAGCTTTTCCCAGGCAACGGGCTGGATGCAGGGGACGAAATCGTCGCCGCTGAAACCGAAACCGCTGGCTTTGACAAGTATGTCGGCAAAATGGACCACGGCAGCCTTGCTCTGTTGCGATGTTGCAGCAGCAACATTATGATGGCAGGCGATGGGCTCGACCAATTTATCCGGCAGAAACCAGCCTTTGGCCAGCCAGGCCCCCACCTCGGTATGATCCGTGCCGAGCAGTCCCCGCTCTGCTTCCAGCATGGGAATCTCCTTTTTTTCGATCAGCTCCAGAAGCTGCCGGTAATCATCGCCGAAGTTCAGCCTGATAATCACCTTGCCGATATCATGGAGGAGTGCGGCAGTCGATATTTCTTCACATTCCGGCAGTTTCAGCCGCCGGGCAATGATATTTGCGGCGACACCGGCGCCCAGTGAATGTTCCCAGAGACCTACGCTGTTCTTTTCCATGATTTCAAAGATCGAGGAACTGAGAGCCAGGCTCTTTACGACATTGACGCCGAGAAGAATCATAGCATTGGAAATGGTGGAGACCCGATAGAATCCGTACGATGGGGAATTCGCCAGTTTCAGGATCCGTGCCGACAGGACTTGGTCGGAAGATACCAGGCGGGACATTTCCTGAACGGAAGATTTGTCGTTTTCCGAGAGGGCGTTCAGCTTGCTAATAATTCCCGGTAGGGTTGGCAAGCTGCTGGCATTCATGATGATGTTTCTGATTTCAAGTCGCTTCTCTTCCACCCTGATCTCCAAATGATTTCATGTAATGTGCCCGGTAAATATTCTTGAGTTTGTTGGTTAGCGGATCGTTTTCGACCTTTTTGAAACGTTTGTCGAGAGCCAGCAGTATCTCTTCCTCAGTTCTGTCCCCATCCATCCGGACCGGATGCCCTTCTACGGTGATCGTTTGCACCTCCATTCTTTTCAGGCGCTCGATCAGGGCGTCGGTCAACGTTACTCCCCTGCCGCATATGGGGGGTCCGTTAGCGTTATCATCCCGAAAAATATCTCTGGCAAGCACCATATCGGGTTCGGCCAACAACAAGGGAATCTTCTGCATTAAAATCTCCCGTCGAATTGTCTGCAATGATCAATCAGCACATTATATGGAAGAAGAGAGGACTATATTTTATCTGTTCGGCAAAAACATGCAATACTTTAATGGATGTACATCAAAAAAAGCGAAAACAGGGGCCACTTTCACAGCAGATATGTTATAGTGTCCCTATGACCATTGCAGAGCTGCAAAACGCCCGGCGGAGAGGATTATTGTCACTCAGAGTGGCAAGCGCTTTCCTCTCCCTTTTCCTGTCGGCCGTTTCCGTTCCGCAGGCGCCTGCCGGAGACCCCTATCTCCTCAACGATTCCGCCATCGAGCTCATGCAGCGGGGTGAATACGAAAAGGCCCTCGAACAGCTGCAGAACGCATTCAGCCTCTTTCCCTACAATGAATCAATCAGGAAATCCCTGACTGCTGCCTATGTGGAAGTGGGTAAACGGCAATTGACACGTAATCAGTCCGATGCCGCCGCGGAAAATTTCGAGAATGCCCGCAAACTGAGTCCCGATATTCAGGAGTACGGCATTCTGCGGGGGATAGCCCTCTACTCGGGAAAGCACTACGATGAGGCGGCCATTGCACTGGAACAGGCCCGGCAGAACGGAGGGGATAATGTCCCCCTCCTTTTTTACCTGGGACGGGTTTATTATGACACCGGCGATCTCACGCGGGCAATCGATGCGTGGGACAGGGCACTGGCAATTGATCCGGAGATCAAGGCCATCCGCGACATGGCGGAGAAGGCGCACCGGGAATCGGCAGTGGAAAACCGCATGGAGAAGGGCTACAGCGGCATGTTCGTGATCTCCTATGACGAGGGGACGCGATCGGACCTTGCCGATGCAGTGCTGGATGTCCTGGAGACCGCATACAACCGGGTGGGTTACGATTTGTCATACTATCCCGCCACCCGCGTCCCGGTGATCCTCTACACAAAAAAGGATTACCGGAGCGTGACCGCCGGCCCGGAGTGGTCGGGAGGACTATACGACGGGAAAGTGCGCCTCCCCATCGGCGGCGCGGGAGAAATCACCCCCATGCTCCGGGCGGTGTTGTCCCACGAGTACACCCATGTGGTCGTCGCTGAACTGACCAAAGGTAACTGCCCGACCTGGCTCAACGAGGGGCTCGCAGAGTTCGAGGGACGCAAGGAGTACAACCCCCCCATGGCCGAACTGGTCAAGGCCGCAAAAACCGCTGGCTATATTTCCTTTACCACCCTGGAGAAGTCCCTGGCAGCGCTCGATGCAAAGGGAGCCGCGCTTGCCTACCAGCAGAGTTATTCGCTTGTCAGCTTCATGATTGCCGCCTATGGTCTGCACAAGGTCAGGGAGATACTCGTAAACCTCGGCAGCGGAATGAAGAGCGAGGCGGCCATTGCCGGGGCTTTTGCGGATTACGGTCTGGACTTCAAGCAGATCGTGCAGGAGTGGCAGGCATATATGCAGAAGGAGTATGGGACAGATTGATCCATTTCGTCCCGGCGCGTCTTCGCTTTCCCTTTTTACCTTAAATTCACGCAGTGTCCAACATTTTTGGCGCATAGCCGGAGCATTCTCTCCCCTTTACAAGACGAGTGGTTGTGGGGTATTCTTTTTCCCATTCCGCGACTATGAGGGTTACCATGTCAACGCGTATCAGAATTTTGCCCGAAAGCCTGACCAACAAGATAGCTGCCGGCGAGGTGGTGGAGCGCCCCGCTTCAGTGGTGAAGGAATTGGTGGAGAACGCCCTCGACTCCGGATGTGGTGAGGTGGTGGTGGAGATCGAGGCCGGCGGCAAGAAGCTCATCAAGGTCGCCGATGACGGCTCGGGCATGTCGCGGGAAGATGCGCTCCTGGCCCTGGAGAGACATGCGACCAGCAAGATAGCCGCGGACAGTGACCTGTTCAACCTGTCAACCCTTGGTTTCCGCGGCGAAGCAATCCCATCGATTGCCTCGGTTTGCCGCTTCACCCTGGCCACCAGGGAAAGGGGTCGTATCGAGGGGACGGAGATCTATGCCGAAGGGGGGAAGATCAGGGAAGTCAAGGTCTGCGGCATGGCCGAGGGAACCGTTGTGTCGGTGCGAAACCTCTTTTTCAATACCCCGGCGCGCCTCAAGTTCATGAAGAGAAACGAGACCGAGGCGGGTCATGTGGGGGACCTTTTGACCAGGCTCGCCATTTCCCGGCCGGAGGTGCGCTTTACCTTTGTGAACGACGGCAGGACCGTATTCCGCGCCTTGAACGGCGATCTGCGCCAGCGGGTCGGCACCCTCCTGGGCCCCGCCCTGGCAGCCTCCCTCTACCCGGTGGAATTCAGCGCCGGTGGGGCAATTGTCAGGGGGCTTATCGCCGGGCCCGACAACGACAGGTCAACCGCCTCCCAACTCCATACCTACATAAACGGCCGCTTTATCCGGGACCGGGTGGTCCAGCACGCCATCCTCCAGGCCTACCGGAACTTCATGGAACGGGGGCGATATCCGGTTGCAGTTCTGTTCATCGACATCTCCCCCGGCGAGGTGGATGTCAACGTCCACCCGACCAAGCACGAGGTCCGTTTCCGCGAACAGGGGATGGTGCACGACACCATCCAGGAGGCTGTGGCATCGGTGTTGAGCGCTACCCCATGGCTGCGCGGCGCGACAAAAGCCGCACCCCCTTCATCCCCCTTGCCTGCGCCGTCCGGAGCCGGCGAATCCGGAGTGGCCGCGGTGCGTGAGGCCCTCGCCCGCTACCGGCCCGAGCCTGAGCGGCAGCGGAGTCTGATCGGGGCCAGGGACCGTGGACCTGAGACCAGGGACCAGGGGAGAGTGGACAGGG
>JBGPID010000315.1:0-3949 GCA_041484725.1 Geobacteraceae bacterium
ATTGGACGCTTTCTCTGCAGCGGCAATTTCAGCGGTTAGTCTCTTGGCTTCGGATTTTTCTTCGGCCATTTTTTGCGCAACCGCCTTCTCGGCAACGGCCTTTTCCTCGGCAAGGCTTTTCGCCTCCGCCTTCAAGGCGGCCAATTGTTCGGCGCCGGTTTTCTCCGCCATGGCCTTCTCGGCAGCGATCCTTTCGGCTTCGGCTTTTTCTTCGGCCATTTTTTCCGCAACCGCCTTCTCGGCAACGGCCTTTTCTTCAGAAAGCCTCTTCGCCTCCGCCTTCATGGCGGCCAATTGTTCGGCGCCGGCTTTCTCCGCCATGGCCTTCTCTGCAGCAATCCTTTCGGCTGCGGCCTTTTCTTCGGCTATTTTTTGCGCAACCGCTTTCTCGGCAACGGTCTTTTCCTCGGTAAGTCTCTTCGCCTCCTCCTTCAAGGCGGCCAATTGTTCGGTGCCGGCTTTCTCCGCCATGGCCTTCTCTGCGGCAACTCTTTCGGTTGCGGCCATCTCCGCAGCTATTTTCTCCGCAGTCTCTTTCTCCGGCGCGGGCACTTTTTGCGCTTTGGACTTAAGGTCGCTCAAGTGTCTGTCCGCTGGTTTATCATATATGACCGGCTTCGCTGGCGGCATTTTGAATTCCGCCTTTTCAGAGGAGTAATTTTCCTTTGCCGTGCTCAAAACGGCTGTCTGTTGATCCTCCTTTGCACCCTCGGGCCTGATTGCCGCCGCTTTTTTCCCGGCTGATTTTTTGCCTGCCACCGGCGGATGGAGAACGCTGATGTTGCGAATGACCACTTCCCGCAGGGCCGTACTGTAATTCAGATTGACCTCCTCCAGTTTGAATCCCATGGATTCGACAAAGCCCAATGCCTCTTGCCGCATATTCCGCAGCTCGGCGGAATCTACCGGGTTGATTTCAGGAGTGTAAACCAGTATTTCCTTGCTTGTGGAAAGGTGAAGAGCGACGAATATCCCCAGGAGTTCGCCGTCCTTGATAATACAGAGATAAGCTTCGCATGGCTGAGCGGGGAAATCGGCGGGTTCGATGATGATGGCGGACGATGAACGATATAATGCGACGATATCCTGTTCGTCCGCTTCTATGTAGTGGAGAGAGCTGTCAAGGGTAAACATGGGCATTCTCACAAGGACATACTGGAAATCGGCCATTGTCGGTTACTGCCAGTGGTTGCAAGAACCACTTGCAGTTCGGAGAATAAAAAAAGCCGGGACGGAAATATGTGATATTTCGGCATCCCGGCTGTCTCTTGGAGACCCTTGGGCTTTCCGTCCCACTCTCACGAATGGTTTAGTATTATCGTTTACCACTTAAGGCGGTATGTTCGAGCGGATTGATTATAGGTAAAGGGGTGCTAATTATCAACAGGAAATTTTCTGTCGGGATTATTATGTCGAAAAGAAGGGCGTGCCTTCTTGTCATTTTGTGCGGACTCCGCTGATATCAAACTATGCAATCGGCGAAAAAGTTGCTATTATCTTGACCGTTCATCCGCTAACATTTCCTGCGTGGAGGTACTATGAGCCGGAAAAAGGTAGTGCTTGCCGATGATGTTGAGCTTTTTCTGATGTTGGAAAACACCTTCTTCAACAGGGAAGAATTCGATCTGATAAGCGCACGCAACGGTCGGGAGGTCCTCAAGGTCATCCGTGAAGCAGAGCCTGACCTGGTCTTCGTGAATCTCGAAATGCCTGAACTGAACGGTGACGAGTGCTGCCGGATAGCGAAAAGTGATGACATGTATCGTCATATTCCGGTCATCATTGTGACTCCGGGCGGTCGCCAGGAAGATATTGAAAGATGCCGACTGGCCGGCTGCAACGGTATCGTTCTTAAACCGATCGATCGTCACGCGTTCATGGCCACCTCCCGGAAATTCCTCCAGGTCCGGGAACGGGCAGTGCAAAGGTTCGTTGCCAGGTTGCCGGTAAATTACGGTATCATTCCAGGTGAACTCCTTGACGATTATTCCGTTGACCTCAACACGGGCGGAATGTTCCTGGCATCCGAACATCCTTTCACGGCAGAGACCCTTCTCTACATTGAATTTATCCTTCCCGTTGGCGAAAGGGTGATCCGCTGCAAGGCAAAAGTTGCCTGGGTAAACTGTGCCGAATCGCGGAGAAAACTTGAGCTACCCGCAGGCATGGGAGTGCAGTTTCTGGACCTTACCCAGGATGACAAGGATGCCATTCAGAATTATCTCCCACCCCCTGGCTCCCTCCCGCCAGGGGAGGGGGAAGGAGTATTGTAAGGGCTTCAACGTATGCTTTTGCACAGAATAGATGATGGAAATTAATTTTCAGGAGGCGGACAGAAGGGTTATGGCTAACGAAGGGAACAAGATCATCTACACCATGATGCGGGTGAGCAGGCATTACGATAAGCGGCCGGTAATCAAGGACATTTCACTCTCTTACTTCTATGGCGCGAAGATCGGTGTACTCGGGCTCAACGGCTCGGGGAAGAGCTCGCTGCTGCGGATCATGGCAGGTGTGGACAGGGAGTTCAACGGTCAGGCGGTCCTCTCACCAGGTTACACAGTCGGTTTCCTCGAGCAGGAACCGCTTCTCGACGAGGCGAAGAGCGTGCGGGAGGTCGTCGAGGAGGGGGTTAAGGAGACGGTAGATCTCTTGAGCGAGTTCAACGAGATCAACGGGCGATTCGCCGAACCGCTCAGTGATGACGAGATGAACAGGCTGATTGAGCGGCAGGGGGAGGTGCAGGAAAAGCTCGACCACCTGGACGCCTGGGACCTGGACTCGCGGCTTGAAATGGCGATGGACGCGCTGCGCTGCCCTCCCGGCGAGGCCAGGGTCGAGCTTCTCTCCGGCGGTGAGCGGCGGCGGGTGGCGCTTTGCCGGCTCCTCCTGCAAAAGCCGGATATCCTGCTGCTCGATGAGCCGACCAACCACCTGGATGCTGAAACGGTCGCCTGGCTGGAGCATCACCTGCAGAACTACCCCGGCACGGTCATAGCCGTCACCCACGACCGCTATTTCCTCGACAACGTGGCGGGGTGGATCCTCGAACTCGACAGGGGGGAGGGGATACCCTGGAAAGGAAACTACTCTTCGTGGCTCGTTCAGAAGGAAAACCGTCTCGCAACCGAGGAAAAGCAGGAGAGCGAGAGGCGCAAGACCCTGCAGCGCGAGCTGGAGTGGATCAGGATGTCCCCCAAAGGGCGCCACGCAAAGGGCCAGGCGCGCATAACTTCCTATGAACAGCTCCTCTCCCAGGAGAGTGAAAAACGGTCTAAAGATCTGGAGATATATATTCCGCCGGGGCCACGGCTCGGCGACATCGTCATCGAGGCGGACAACGTGAGCAAGTCCTACGGCGACCGGCTTCTCTTCGAAGGGATGAGTTTCCGCCTCCCGCCCGGCGGGATCGTCGGCGTCATCGGCCCGAACGGGGCCGGCAAGACCACCCTGTTCCGCCTCATCACCGGCCGGGAAGAGCCCGACGCAGGCAGCATACGTATCGGCGAGACGGTGAAGATCGCCTACGTCGATCAGAGCCGCTCCTCCCTCGACCCGGAGAAGAGCGTGTGGGAGACTATCTCCGGGGGAGACGAGACCGTCCAGCTGGGCAAGGTAACCGTCAACTCCCGGGCCTATGCGTCCCGTTTCAATTTCGCCGGCAACGACCAGCAGAAGAGGGTAGGGATGCTCTCCGGCGGCGAGCGGAACCGTCTGCACCTGGCGTGCATGCTCCGCGAGGGGGCGAACGTCATCCTCCTCGACGAGCCGACCAACGACCTCGATGTCAACACCATGCGGGCGCTCGAAGAGGCGATCGAGAACTTCGCCGGCTGTGCCGTCGTCATCAGCCATGACCGCTGGTTTCTCGACCGGATCGCCACCCATATCCTCGCCTTCGAGGGAGAGAGCAGGGTGGTCTGGTTCGACGGCAACTATTCCGAGTATG
>JBGPID010000316.1:0-3941 GCA_041484725.1 Geobacteraceae bacterium
CATTGCCCGCCAGAAAGCACTTTACACCCTTTTTTTAAGATGCTATACTTTGCTCGAAATTATGACAAAGTCTAATAAAATCAGGCAGCTTCTCGCTTTATTTGTCGTTGTTGCAAGCCTTTCCCTTACTGCGGCTATCGCCCTGAAAGTTTACCGAGGGAAGGGGACGGAGGGATTACTCCGCAAACTTCCCAAAAATATTGACGTCTCTTTGCAGAAAATACACTTCACGGAGACCGGCGACGAAAAGAAGAAATGGGACCTCGTCGCCGACAAGGCGGATTTTGACAAAAAAGGAGAAGTTACTCATCTGACCGGTGTCCGTCTGGTTGTCGCCGGCGACAGTGCCATGGGGGACATTACCCTGACTGCGCACCGGGCCGATTATCACCATATTACCAAGGATATCACTCTGAGCGGCGAGGTAGTTGCCAGAAGCGCTTCCGGTATGGAATTTACCACCAGCAGCGCAGCATATATCGCTGCCCGCTCTGCGATCACGACTTCCAGCCCGGTCAGGTTTACCGACGGGAGGCTGACATTGGAAGGGGTTGGAATGGAGTTTCTAACGGAAACAAAAAATCTCAGGCTATTAAGCAGGGTGACCGCCAATATCATGCCGGGTGCCGGCAAATGAAGACGCGGGGCATCCTGACTTTTGTTCTTTGTTTCGCTTATGCCGGCAGGGTGATAGCGGCGGATGTCGGCAGCGGAGAGAGAAACAAGCAGCCGATCCAGATAAAATCCAACGCGCTCACCACCGACAGTGCCAAGCGGACCGCGACGTTCACCGGCAAGGTGGTGGCCCGGCAGGGTGATGTTACCATTTATTCCGACCGGCTGGTCATTTTCTATTCCGACAAGGAAAAGCAAAATGAAGTCGATAAGGTCGAGGCCTTCGGAAATGTGCGCATTCTCCAGGGGGACAAGATAGGGCTCGGCGGGCATGGGGTTTATGTAAGCAAGGAGGGAAAGATAATCCTGGATGACAATCCGAAAGTTTATCAGGGAGAGGATGAAGTCGCCGGAAAGGTGATCACCTATTTTCTCGATAGCCAGCGCAGTGAGGTGACCAGCGACCCTGATTCTCGGGTTTTGGTGATTATCCATCCCAAGGAGAAGGGGAAAGATGGCAATAAAAAGCCCTGATCCGACTCTTTCCTGTAAAGGGCTGATGAAGAGTTTCCACAGGCGGCTGGTAGTTAACGGTGTTGACCTGGAGTTGTCAGCCGGTCAAGTGGTGGGTCTTTTGGGACCGAACGGCGCGGGCAAGACCACCACTTTCTACATGGTGGTTGGGTTGAGCCGTCCGGACGAAGGTCAGGTGTTTATCGACGGCGAACCCATAACCGACCTCCCCATGTACCAGAGAGCCCGCAAAGGGATAAGTTATCTCCCCCAGGAACCGTCCGTTTTCCGCAAGTTGTCGGTGGAGGATAACCTGCTGGCCGTTCTGGAGACAATGGATTTTACTTCGTCTGAGCGCAGGTTGCGTGCGGGAGAACTGATGGAAGAGTTCAGGATATCCCATATCGCGCAGAACAAGGGATTTACCCTTTCAGGCGGTGAACGACGGCGGGTGGAAATAGCCCGGGCGCTGGTCACCAATCCCCGATTTATCCTGCTGGATGAGCCGTTCGCCGGCATCGACCCGATAGCTGTGATCGATATCCAGAACACCATCAACGATCTCAAGGAGAGAGGGATCGGGGTCATGATCTCTGATCATAATGTACGCGAAACCCTCGGGGTTTGTGACATGGCCTACATACTCAATGCCGGCGAGGTTCTCGAATACGGGAACCCGGAGCAGATAGCACAGAGTAAAAAGGCGAGGGAGATATACCTGGGAGAAAAGTTCAGACTTTAGTGGAGAACGGCATTCGTTCACCATGGAGTATGCCATGCGCCCCCTACATACAACGCAGCACGATTTTCGCTTAAAGGTGTAATGCTTTATGGCCATTGAAATGCGCCAACAGATGAAACTGACCCAGCAACTGGTGATGACCCCTCAGTTGCAGCAGGCTATCAAGCTCCTCCAGCTTTCCCGGATCGAGCTCCAGGACGTCGTGCGACAGGAACTTGAGGAGAATCCGGTGCTTGAGGAAGCGCTGGAGCTTGAGGAAGCCAGGGAGGCCGAACAGGTCGAACTGAACGAATTGGAACAACAGCCTGCGGCTGAAACCGTGGAGTTCAAGGAGGTTATCGCCGGCGAGGGGACCTTGAACGAGACGGATTGGGACTCTTATATAGAAGGATACAACTATAGCGCCGGCGAGCACTATTTCGACGATGACGAACGCCCTTCCTATGAAAACATCCTGACCAAAAAAGGCACTCTGTCTGACCATCTGATGTGGCAGTTGAACCTTACCAGGCTGAGTGACCAGGAAACCCGGGTCGGCGCGGAGATAATAGGCAATATCGACGAGGATGGTTACCTTCGAGCCTCTCTTGCCGATGTGGCGATGGCCTGTCAGGTGGATGAGCCGTTCGTGGAGGCGGTTTTAAAACGGATCCAGGAGTTTGACCCGGTAGGAGTTGGGGCCAGGGGCCTGCAAGAGACGTTATTGCTCCAGGTGCGGCATCTCGGCTTGGGAGACAGCCTGGTCGAAGCGATCCTGCAGAACCATCTGAAAGACCTTGAAATCCGCAACTACAAACATATAGCCCGGACATTGGGGGTTGACGTAAACGAAATCCTGATAGCGGCTAAGGTCATCGCCGGCCTTGACCCGAAACCGGGGCACCTGATAGGACAGGAAGACGTGCAGTATATCTCACCCGATATCTTCGTCTATAAGATCGGCGATGAGTACGTGGTGGTATTGAACGACGAAGGACTGCCGAACCTGCGGATCAGCCCGTTCTATGCGCACGATGTAAAAAACGGCCGGCATTTTGACGCCAAGGCGGAGGAGTATATCAGCGACAAGATCCGCTCGGCCCTGTGGCTCATAAAAAGCATCCACCAGCGCCAGCGGACCATCTATAAGGCGGCCAAGAGCATCGTCAAATTCCAGCGGAATTTCCTCGACCAGGGCATCGAGTACCTGAAGCCCCTGGTGCTGAGGGACGTTGCCGAGGATATCGGGATGCATGAATCAACCATCAGCCGCGTCACCACCAACAAGTATATACAGACTCCCCAGGGCTTGTTCGAGCTCAAGTATTTCTTCAACAGCGGCATTTCCACCAATGAGGGTGATTTCATCGCCTCGGAAAGTGTCAAGAACAGGATCAAAGAGCTTGTCACAGCTGAAGACCCGCGCAAGCCTCACAGCGACCAGCGCCTGGCCGATCTGTTGTCAGGCCACAATATCAACATTGCCCGCCGCACTGTCACCAAGTATCGGGAAATGTTGCGCATCGGTTCATCATCGGAACGGAAAAGACTTTTCTGATTTGAGGTTTCATGTTTAAAGTTTCAGGCTGGAAACTAAATAATCATAAGTCCTTAATTTGAAACGGAAACTTGAAACTTATTTAAAAGGAGGTTTATCATGCAGATAACAACTACATTCAGGCACCTGGAACCAAGCGATGCCTTGAAGAGCTACGCAGATGAAAAGCTGGAACGGGTGAAAAAATATATCGACGAACCGATTGTTGCCCAGGTTTTCATGACGGTGGAAAAGATACGCCACTGCGCTGAGGTCACAATCACCGCCAAAGGTATCACCATCAAGGCATCCGAAGAAACCAACGATATGTATTCGGCGGTGGATGCGGTGGTGGACAAGATCGAACGTCAGTTGAGGCGGTACAAGGAAAGGATCAAGGCACACAAGCCCGCCAGTGAAACCCGTGACCGCCAGGTCAGGAAAAGTGTTGTTGCTGCCGAGAGTATCGAGCAACAAAAAGAGCCGGTCGTCATCAGGACAAAGACTTTTTCCATAAAACCGATGTCCGTGGATGAAGCGGTCATGCAGATGGAC
>JBGPID010000317.1:0-3930 GCA_041484725.1 Geobacteraceae bacterium
CGTATTTATCGGAAAAGGTGAGGACCGGTATCTTGTTTTCGAGGGTGGAGAGGAGAAGGAGGTCGATGGTCGCAGGATTGACTACCGTAGTGTCGGGAAGCAACCAGAGAGCATCCGCCTTCCCTTTCATGGCGTCGATAGACGCTGCAGCTTCCCTGGAACTATGCACCCCCTTTGCCACCAGCTCGATGCCCATTAGCGCCGCGGCGTTATAAGCCTTAGCGACATAATTGCCGGATTTGCCGGGGTCGAAGAAAATGGCGATTTTCTTTGCATGGGGGAGGATCTGCCGCAACAATGAAAGCTGTCTTTCCGGCGCTATAGTCATGCTGACCCCGGTGACGTTAGCGTTGTCCTTGAGCAATGCCTGGGGATTCAGCACCATGAGATAAACAATCGGCACGTCCCTGATCCCCCTTACCTTGACGAGGGCGTCCATGCCTATGGCGAGAATCAGCTCCGGTTTTATCTTACGCACTTTTCCGACGATATCATTTTCATCCAGCTCCGAACTGAAAAGCTTATTCGTCCTGGCTTTACTGACGGACCTGAACCCTAGAAGCGCATCGTTGTAAGGTTTTATCTGCAGGCTCTGGATAACGAGAATATCCCCTGCCGCGCAGGGCGGGACAAGGAAAAAAAGTAAAAGCATTATGAGGGGGGAAATTATTTTCATTATAATGTGATCAAGTTGTAGACAAATAAAGGATAACGATTATAATTAACTCTAAATTTATCAAGTCATCCTTGGGAAGAAGGTGGTTGAGCGGTTCTCTCATTTACATTGGGAATCAGGACATATCTGGTTAGTATATTCACCTTAATTTGACGCCTTGTCAATAATTTATAACAGGTTTTTGTCGCCGGGGAGGGTTTTCCGGCCGGTAATAACGAGAGGTACCAAACGTGCTTGGATGTCTCAGGGGAACTGCAATCTGCGCCTGTCTGTTTGCGCTCACCCTTGGACCGGCAGCTTCCGTCCTTGCCCAGTCCGAGGAGGAGATGGACATCCTCCAGATGATTTACAAGGACAAGGATCTGGTGACCCCCACCCGTTCCCCCAAGCCCGTCTCCCAGGTGGCGGAGAACGTCACAGTCATAGACGCCGAGGAGATCGAGGCGATCAACGCCCACACCCTAGCCGATGTCCTCTTATATGTCACCGGCGTGCAGATGGACATCCACGGCGGCCCCGGCTCCATATCCAATGTCACTATTCAGGGCTCGGACAGGCGCCATGTGCAGGTGATGGTGGACGGGATATCCCTCAACAACCTCTCCGACAACTTCCCGGACATCGGCGCATTTCCGGTCCAGCGGATCGAGCGGATCGAGATCATCAAGGGGCCCGCCTCCTCTGCGTGGGGTTCCTCCCTGGGGGGGATCATCAACGTCATTACCAAGTCACCCGACCCTGAAAGGCGGCTGGGGGGGATGGCATCGGCCTCCATTGGAGAGCGGGCGACCGGCGACTACCGGCTCGAACTCTCCGGCACGACCGGGACCTTCGGCTACTACCTCTCCGCCGGCGGCATGAGCGGCGACGGGCTTAACCCGAGCAACCCATACAACGCGGGAAACCTTTACACGAAACTCCAGTGGAACCCGACCGCCAGTGCCCGGTTCCAGCTCTCCGTCGCCTATGACAAAGGTTCCCGGGGTGAGGGAGCATTTCCGGACTTTGCCCCACCATTTGCCGTAAATGATACATTTGAATATTTCTACCTGACCCCTTCGTTTAGATACGTTTTCAACGACTCCCTGAGCCTCGACCTCTCCGCCAGGGTTTTTACCAAGCGGAACACGCAGTCACTTAATCAGTTGGGCAGCGGCAGCGAGCTGCAGAAGAGCATTGCCGACGAGCTGAACGCCGGGGGGAGCGCCAATCTCTCCTGGCGAAAAGGGCACAGCAACCTCTCGGTGGGGGCCGATTACGACCACGGCGCCCTGGAAACCGCCGGCATCAAGGACGGTAGGCAGGAGCAGAAACGGTGGGATCTCTTCGCCAACGACACCTTTTCCTTATGGGATCTATCCGTCACCCCCGGGATCAGGTATGACCACACCAGCACCAGCGGCGATTTCTGGAGCCCCAGCCTGGGGGTCACCTACACCCTCTTCGACAGGACCATCTTCCGTGCCTATGCTGCACGGGGGTTCAACACCCCGCCGCTCTCTTTCACCTTTGGCGACGGCGCCGTTATCATCGCCAATCCCGGCCTCAAACCGGAGGAGGTCTGGTCCTATTCAGGGGGGGTGGAGACATCGGTCGCCCGGTTCTTCTGGATCAAGGCGACCTACTTCCTCCACTACATCCGGAATGTAATAACAACCGAAAGTGATATCCCTCCAACCGACTTCATCAACAAAGGGAGACAGAAACGTCAGGGTGTGGAGGCGGAGATCAGGACCGTCCCGCTTTGGAGCACCTCCCTCATGACTGGTTTTGCCTTTATCGATGCCAAGGACCGTGATACCAAACAGGTGATCAGGGATGTCCCCCGTTACACCTGGGATGTGGGGATCGACTACGACAAAGAAGACATCCTCAAGGGGTCGCTCCGCGGCCACTATATCTGGTGGAACGCCGAATCCGACTTAGAAGCTAGTTATAAGGCGATGATCTGGGACCTGAACCTTAGCAAAAAGTTTCTTGAAAAGGGGGGCCTGGCCCTGGAGGCGTTCTTCACCGCCCACAACCTCTTCAACGGCTCCCAGTACCTTTTCGGGGTCTATCACAACCCCCGGCGCTGGTTCGAGGGGGGGCTCCGGTTCAAATTCTAGGGTAATGGCGCTCTCAAAAAAACACGGAAGCGAAAAAAACTTTGCTTATAAATTTGTTCATCGGGTAAAATTATATACATTTCCGTCCGGCGCATATGCAAAAAACATGACGTTTACCCTGCAAGGAATCAAAGGAATTGTGATCACGGACACTAAAAGTTAATTGTGCATCTATGGTATAATATATTTGTAAACATCATCTTCCCGATCAACAGATATCCAACAAAAAAAGGAGATCACCATGGAAAGAAACGAAGTAATCGAGATCCTGGATGCCGGCACTGAAGGTCCGATCATCGGCCCTGAATACCTTTGTTGCGTCGGCACGTTTGGCTTCATGAGGAAGTGATCCCATGCCGTTCATCCCCAAGGGAGAGGAGCGATCCTCTCCTTTTTTTATTTCCCCTCGTAAATAATTTCACTTTGCGTCACGTCGTCTTTGCGCTAAAATTGTTATCACTTAAAACTTATGGAGATTTTCTCTCCTTTTATGCGCCTTTCCCGTTACATGAAAATCTGGCAGGCCCCGGAAGACGATGATCGACTCCTCCTTTACTCCACAAAGAGGGGCGCAACCATCCTCGTCTCCAGGAATCTGCTCGCATCGGTCAATGACGGCACCATAAGCCAAGCCAACATGGATACCCTCGTAAGCCTCGGCTTCCTTGTCCCCGATGGGGAAGAAGAGAAGAGTGAGCTGCTGGATGCCTTCATCGGGTTGAACCGGCTGAGCACCAGGTTTTCCGCCCAGGTGGTCCTCAACCTCGACTGCAACCTGGCCTGCAGCTACTGCTATGAGGGTGGGATGAAGGGGCGCAATTACATGTCCCCTGAGACCGCCTCACTTCTGGGCGACCTGGCGGAGGCCGGATACATAGCCCGTGGCAAGGGTGTCGAACTCTCCTTCTATGGCGGAGAGCCGCTCATGAGCATGGATCTCATCGTCTATCTGTCGCAACGGCTGCGGAAGTCCGCCACTGCGAAGGGAACGGAATATTCATTCGACATGGTGACCAACGGCACACTCCTTAACGCGGCCATGGTTGAGAAACTCCTGCCACTGGGATTCACCGGCGCAAAGGTGACCCTGGACGGTCCCAGGGAGAACCACGACCGCTTCAGGCCGTTCGTTTCGGGAAAGGGCTC
>JBGPID010000318.1:0-3910 GCA_041484725.1 Geobacteraceae bacterium
ACAGGTGCGGGAGTCTTCAGGGCCTGGAGTGCGGGCTGCTGCTGTGGAGAGGAGCCATACACGCTGGCGATGATCTGGCTGGAGAGCATCGCCCCCTTTCATCCGGGGAGTGCACTCGAAATTATCGCCAGCGATATCGACGAGGCGTGCCTGGAGCGCGCCGGCGCCGCACGCTACGACAGTAGTTCTCTGCGCGAAGTTCCGCCCGAAACTCTTGCCTGCTTCTTTATGCGGGAAAAGGGGCTCTTGAGTCTTGCCGGTGAAATGAAGGGACTGGTGCGCCTCGAACAACGGAACATGATGAGTGGTCCGCTTCCGTCCGGAATGGATCTCGTGCTCTGTCGCTACCTGGCATTCACCTATTACCGGGGCGAGCGACTCCTTGCAGCGGCGGTCCGCCTGTGGGAGGCCCTCAGGCCGGGAGGGGTTCTCATGGTGGGCAAGAAGGAGCGCCTCCCCGGGCCGGTGTCAGCTTTTTTCGAAGAGTGGCCGGGATGCGATGGTTTTTACCGTAAGAATGGATGAAAATGCACCAATCGTTGCCCTTCTCCGCAAAATGACAACCTGTTTTCGGAGGGAAGGGACCCGGAGACAGTTGTAATCACAAAGGTCTTGAGTCGCGGCGCTCCGAGGCGAATAATCTGGGATGGGGCGTCTTCACTCATTTGAAGCGTGAAATAACGCGTTCCAGAGCGCCCTTTAACTCGGTTGCGGCTTTTTCCACTCCCTCCTTCATAGTGTCCCAGGAGTCGCCGCTTACCTTCTGCAACTCGTTCCATTTCTCCTTTACGATCCCTTTTCTCTGTCGAAGTTCCCCGATTTCCCTCATCAGCTCGGTTTTTGCCTCCGAACCAAGCTTTGCTCCCCTGGCTTCCAACGTATCTATCTTTGCCTTCCACTCCTTCAATTGCGCTTCCAGCTTTTTCCTGTATTCCTCTTTCTTATCCATGGCGTTCCTCCTCTCAGCGAAATTCACCGGTCAAGCAGTGCTAAAAATGGAACTGAAGGACAAATATCACCCCTTCAGGTCCTTTTCATGCCGCCTTTGGCAGCTTGCGGAGCATCTCCTTGTACTTCTGCCACTCGATGGCGGTCCATACCTCGGTCGAAGCGTGGCCATAGGTGCGGATGATGGTCGCCACCTCCATTGCCGTCTCCAGGTCCGGCGCGCCGAAAATGTCGAGATAATCGCACGGCCCCAGGATGGCGAAATTGTGCAGCCACTCCACCTGGGGGCATTCCTTGCGGATCTGTTCCATGGCTTTGCGCTCAAGTTCTTCCAATGAGCCGGGAGAGCGGAGCGCATCAGGGGAAAGACGGGTAAGCATGATGAAAGTCAACATGGCGTGCATCCTCCTGTTGTTTTGAATATTTGTTGCCAGATTACATCATAACGCATTCGCCGCAATTCTCAATCTACCCGCCAACGCGGCAGACCCTGCGAACTTCTTTTCGGTCTGACCCCTGCGCTACACGCCTTCTTTCCGATGTCTCGTCACTTCCGTTCCATGAAAACGTAGTTTGCCAGGTGGTTAACAAATTTCCCGCTGATTTCAATCGTTCTTAATTCCAAAATGGAGAAATGTCTTTCGAACAGTTTTTGCAATTCATCCTCAGAAGAAAAATAGAGAACAGTACCCAACGCGGTTTCCCGGTATTTCCCGACGCCACCGAACTGGGTGTCGTGTTCGCTGAAGCAGACCGAAAGGTATTTTCCCACCTGATTCAGGAGCCTGTGGACATTGGCGATATACGTCTCCCTCTGCTCGGGATAGATATGGTGCAACAACTCCCAGTCGTAGGCAAAGTCAAATGTATCCTGTATCTCCAGCAAATCACCGAGGACATCGGCCACGACAAACCGGCACGAAACCTTTTTCTTCGCGGCATTCTTCCCCGCGAATCGTATCGCTTCCGCTGAACTGTCGACTCCGGTGACGCTGAATCCCATTCCGGCCAGATACACGGCCTGATTGCCGGCGCCACAGCCCAGATCGACTGTCTTGCATGGTTTTATGCTGCGGCTCCTGACCAGTTCAACCATGGCTTCCGGCGGAGTCTCCACATTCCAGGGAATGTTTTCCAATTGTGTTTCACGATATATTTTATCGATGTCAACCTGCTTAATCTCGTCTTGCATGGCAATCCTCTTGAGATGAAAATGGCAATCGTTTTTATTATATCAGGATTCCCGAGGATGGCGCGCTCAGCCGCTTGCTTGGTTTCAAATATGTAGTAAAGTTAAATGGAAAACGCAATGATATTCCGTAATACACTGTAATCCCAGGCTTTATGTGACAGGGAACGTCTCGTAAAAACAGGAACAGGAAAAGGGGTAGAGAAATGAAAATCACTCTCAGCGTAATCAAGGCAAATATCGGTTCGATCGGTGGACATATCTAAAGGGCTGTCGGCATTGCCGCAGCCGCAACTCAGAAGGTGCACCCATGAAACCAGCCATCCGCATTGGCCTGGTCCTGCTTTTGCTGCTCTGCAGTGTCGTCCGGTCAGGTGCTGAACCGGATAAGATCAATTCCCTGTGTGAGGTCAGTTATCCGAGTGACGCCCGCATTGAGTGGGATTGCCAGAAGTTGCAGTGGACGGATACCCCGAGCGGGTTGTTCGGCAGCTCCTGGGAGGACGTGCTCCGCTTCAACCGGATGGATCGGCGCCATTTTCACGGCGGGATTTCGATCAAGGTGCCGAAACGTCTCGGCGATATCGCGTCGTTCACGCCGCTTCCGGCCTCCTATCCGGAGGCGGCTCAGGAAGAGAAATTTATCCTCATCGACCAGACCGAGATGTTTCTCGGGGCCTATGAATTCGGCGAGCTCGTCTTTTCGTCGCCGGTGGCGGTCGGCGTCAAGGGACACCGGGTTCCGAACGGTAATTTCAGGATAGACGCGGTGGATCGCCGGCACCGGTCCAATCTCTACACCATCGAGGAAATCGGTCGTCGTTACCCCATGCACTACGCCCTCAGATTCTACGTGGACAAGGCGGCCGATGGCTGGCCTTCCTACTGGATCCACGGTCGTGACCTCCCCGGTTACCCCGCCTCGCACGGCTGCATCGGCCTCTACGACGAAGAGATGCAGTACGCGTATTACAGCGCCTACGACCGGAAGGTGAACAAGCCGTATTACCACCCGCTGACCAAACCGTTTTTCGACGACGCCAGACGTCTCTACCGCTGGGTCATTGGTTCCCGCTCCGACTCCGAAAGATTCCACAATATCTCCTTTGGCCCCAGGGTGCTGATCATCGGCGAACCGCCGCTGTAACCAGGTCAATTCCGCTCGCATCCCCGGTTCGATCCCTGAGGAAATTCCATGGGCGTGAGCGAACATCCGGGGAAATGGTCTGGTATCGGAGGGGAGTTCCGGCAAATTTGCTATATTCCTTTCGGAAAAGGAATACCGGCCTTTTAGTACTTCATTGGATGTGCTTGTATATTTATCAGTGTGCTGCCAGAGCCAAGTGATGATCCGTTTCTCACAACATCACCCTTAAAAAAGGAAGAGCCGAATTCATGGGGGTATTTGAGGGGGGTATTACGGAGTTACTGCACGTAGGTAGGCCTATGTTTACGGCAAGTTACAAGATATGTTCGATGCCTATATAACCATGAACATAGGTCAACCCAAGGCGACTAGCAATGCCGGTCAGGAATAGTTGGCGGATCCCGAGTTGGGGCGGGCTCTCCTACTAACACTTATTTCTAAATTCTTGGGAAAATGCTTTCAAAAAAGAGCACCCCTTAAAGCGACGGCAAAAGCCCCTTACCGATAAGCGTATTGTAGGTGCCGGCCTTGACCAATTTTTTTACCTTCTCGATATCCGGAGCAAAGTAGCGATCCCGGTCATAGAATGGAACGTGCCTGCGGAGTCCCTTCCTGGCGCGTTCCAG
>JBGPID010000319.1:0-3909 GCA_041484725.1 Geobacteraceae bacterium
AACCCACGAAGAAAAGTTCCATTCCTTTCTGGGATTTCCCTTGTTCGAGCGCAAGACCCCGGTGGGTGTCATCGTCATCCAGACGAAGGAACCGCGGATCTTTAACGCTGCAGAGATCAGCACCCTCGCCACCATAGCCTATCAGATATCGAGCATCGTCATCAACGCCAAGCTGCTCGATTCGATCCGCATGAAAGAGGAGGAGCGGGCGCGCTTCGAACGGGAACTGGAACGGATGAAGAGCTACGGTCCGGCCAGGGAGGAAAGGGGCTTTGCCAGGAAAAAGGAGAGGAGACGCTCCCAGATGCTCGTCGGCACGCCGGTTTTGTCCGGTTTCTGCTGGGGGAAGATCTATCTCCTCAATCGCCGTGACAGCCTGGACGGGATCGACCTGGAAGAGTCCCGTCCGGTAGGGGAAGAACGCAAGCGTTTTCTCATGGCCCTGGAAAAGGCGAAGATCCAGACGCTTTATATGGAAAAGCGGGTGGCCCAGACCCTGTCCAAGGAGGACGCCGCCATCTTCCATACCCACCTGATGATCCTGGAAGACCGCGGCTTCATCAACCGGATAATGGAGTTGATCGATAAGGAAAACGGCGCCGCGAGATCGGTAAGAGAGGTGGTGGACCATTATAATGAAGCATTTGCAAGTATGGAAGACCCCTATCTGCGACAACGTTCGGCGGACATGACGGACATCGGCCGACGGATCATCGACTCCCTTGACGGCAGTGAAAAGGGCCGGGAAAAACTGCAGGAAAAGCGTATCATCGTTGCCGCGGAGATATTTCCCTCCGACCTGGCGATTCTTGACCACGACAAGATCCTCGGCATTCTCAGCGAAAAGGGGGACGCGAACTCCCATGCGGCGATAATGGCCAGGTCCCTCGGCATACCGGCCATACTCGGCATCGATGGCCTGATGAGGCAGCTCGGCCTTAAGGATGAGATATTAATCGACAGCAATTCCGGCCATGTCTACATCAATCCGGATAAAAAGGTAAAAGCCGAATATGAAAGACTCCGCAGTGATTTCGCGGTAAAACAGCGTGAGCTGGATAAGCTTCGCGATCTGCCGGCTGAAACAATTGACGGCCACAGGGTGCATCTGCGGGCCAACATAGGTCTCCTGGCGGATATCGGGCCGGCGCTTGCCAAAGGCGCCGAAGGGGTCGGCCTCTATCGCACCGAATTCCCCTACATGTCGCGGCAGTCGTTTCCCGACCGTTTGGAGCAATACCGGCTTTACCGGAAGATTATAGAAGGCTTCGCTCCCTTTCCCGTAAATATCCGCACCCTTGACATCGGCGGCGACAAGGACCTTCCCTATTTTCCCCATCCACGGGAGGACAACCCATTCATGGGGTGGCGCTCCATAAGGGTCTCGCTGGAGCGGCAGGATATTTTCCGGGAACAGTTGGCCGCCGTGCTCCTCGCCTCCCATTACGGCAAAGCCAGCATCATGTTCCCCCTTATTTCCAGCGTGGACGAAATCAGGGAAGCAAAGGTCATCGTAAGTGGTGTCAAGGAGGAACTGATTCGGGAAGGAAAGCCGTTCGCAGCCGATATCCGCCTGGGGATCATGGTGGAGCTTCCGGCTGCCGTCCAGATCGCCGATATCCTGATAGGCGAAGTGGACTATTTCAGCATCGGCACCAATGACCTGATCCAGTACACCCTGGCCGCGGACCGCAACAACCCCAAGGTTAAAAAATACTACGACCCATTTCACCCGGCAGTGCTTCATTCCATAAAACGGGTTGTCGAGGTTGCCGACAAGGCAGGAAAGGAGGTCTCCATCTGCGGTGAAATGGCGGCAGATCCGCTCAGCGCACTGCTGCTGATGGGGATCGGGATCACCGAATTCAGTGTTTCCGCCCCCTCCATCCCGGTTATCAAACAGGCAATCCGCAAGGTCACGCAGGCAACCGCCCGGGAGATTGCGGAGACGGTCCTCTCCATGGAAACCGGCAGCGAGATCAGGGGGCATCTGGAGAAAATGAGGAAGGAACTGGGGGTGTAAAGAAGGACCGGAGACCAGTGACCAGTTACCAGTGACCAGTGTAGACTTTTAGTCTCAGGTCTCATGTCACAGGTCCCAGGTCTATGGTCTTACTCAAGGAGGATGCCATGAATTTGGAAATTCATTCCGTACGGATCGAAATCCCCGAAGAGAGCAACATCATCCTCGGCCAGACCCATTTTATCAAGAGCGCCGAAGACCTTTACGAAATCATCGTCACAACCATCCCCCATGCCCGCTTCGGCATTGCCTTCACCGAGGCCTCGGGCCCATGCCTGATCAGGACCGAGGGGAACGACGAAGAGCTGATCCAGGGGTGCGTTACCGCCCTGCAGGCAATCGGCGCCGGTCACGTCTTCTGCGTCCTTTTGCGCGATGCCTTTGCCATCAGCGTTCTCAACCAGATAAAGAACTGCCCGGAAGTCTGCCGGATCTTCTGCGCCACGGCGAATCCGCTCCAGGTGGTGGTGGCGTCCAGCAGCCAGGGATGGGGGGTATTGGGGGTCATCGACGGGTCGCCCCCGAAAGGGGTGGAAACGGAGGACGACCGGCAGGCGCGCCGCGATTTACTGCGCAAGATCGGCTATAAGCACTAAAATCTGCCATCTGCAGGGCGGTCTTCGCGCCGCCCTTTTTTGTGGGCGTGACCATGTATGTTGACTGGCTGTGAGGTCAAGCGTGAATCAATGAAATCGGGGCTAGACGGTTTGTATAGGGTAGAGGGAGGAATCATGGACAATTTTACCATTGTGCGCAAGGAACACCAGAACCATTACGGTTACCTGTTCGGAGGAGCATTGCTCAGCTGGGTCGACGAATTCACCTGGATTTGCGCTTCACTGGATTTCCCGGGCTGCTCCATGGTAACGGTGGGGATGGACCAGGTCAGTTTCAAGGAAAGGGTCGTAAATGGCTCGATCCTACGCTTCAACATCCTCCCAGTGCATCGGGGAACGAGTTCTGTTTCATACAATGTTAATGTCTATGCGGATGCGCCCGGGGCTACAGAGGAAAAGATCATATTCTCAACCAAAGTCACCTTAGTGCGGATCGATGCCGAGGGGAGGAAAAGCCCACTACCCGATATCCCGGTGCTGCGTTCAGAGGCCGGCTGTGCCAGGACATCTGCTTGAAATTGCAGTATCAGGGTCTTGAAAAATCAGGTTATAATTGGCGGCGTCACGCGCTGCTGCTGTCATCAACATGCCCCTCCATCAGCTTCCGGACCCCCGAAACCACACGTAACCAATGCTTTTGCTTTCAAATTTGACTTTATAAGATATGATTAAAGCAGTGGCGGGAATAGATGTTGTTCCACTTTTTTGTCGACAGGCGGGCAGCCCTTGTTGCGTGCCAAACAACAGGATCGTAAAAAAAAGGAGCAGACTGTGAGGCGAATACTTATAACCATTGCGTTAATACCGCTCCTTCTTTGGGGCTGTGCAACCGCGCCTTATACAACAGGGGGTGAGTTTACTTCTTCAGTAGTCCCCCGGATAAAGAAGGGCATTACTACGACTTCGCAGATATTGCATTGGCTTGGCGAGCCTAATAATAAGAAACCGGTATCGGCAACCGAGACAATGTGGCTATATGCCTGGTCTCGACCGACAGCCAATGCGAATGTAGTGCCATTCGGCCACCGGAATATAGGCACCTCAGGTTATAAGAAGACACTCTGGTTGATTATCAGGAATGACATTGTAGTCAGTTACACCTACGAGGAAGGCATCATGTGAGCGCCATACTTTGGGAAAGCCGAAGGGGCCACGCAATTGAGAGAACTATCCCTTCTCCGGCAGTTCCACGATCCTCCCGCCGGGGAGAAGGCGGAAGAGGTGGCCGCGCCAGCGGACCTTTTGCCCGGTAAAGGCGCGCACCCAGGT
>JBGPID010000320.1:0-3907 GCA_041484725.1 Geobacteraceae bacterium
CTCATTTCCAATCTGATCGGCCTGCTGCCCGGTTTCTTCCCGCCGACCGCAAACATCAACACTACGTTGGCGTTGGCAGTCATCGTCGTTGTCTTGACCCATGTGGTCGGCATCAAAAGTCATGGATTCCGCTATATCAAGCACTTCCTGGGTCCTGTCTGGTGGCTGGCCTGGATGATATTCATCATAGAAGTCATCAGTCATATCAGTCGCGTTCTGTCACTCAGCCTTCGTCTCTTCGGTAATATCGGAGGCCACGAAGTGGTGATTATGGTTGTCTTCATGCTGGTGCCGTTGTTCGTCCCTCTGATTATGACGGTATTGGGGCTTTTGATCGCCGTCATCCAGTCAGTAGTCTTTATGTATTTGTCGATGATTTATATCCAGGGAGCCGCGGAAGAGGCGCACTGATAATACTCCCAAGTATTGATCCGAGATTTCAGTTGTTTTTTGTTCCTATACTTTTTAGGAAAATATAAGGAGAAGGAAGGAGTAACAGAATGGACTTTTTTTCAGCATGTGTTATCGCGGCCGGAATCGGAATGGGGCTGGGCGCAGTAGGCCCCGGCATCGGCGGCGGTATGGTCGTGGGCAGCGCTCTTGAAGGGATGTCAAGGAACCCGGGCGCTTCCGGTAAACTTCTCACCACCATGTTCGTTGGTTTCGCCCTGATTGAGTCACTGGCAATCTACGCCCTGGTTGTCGTACTGATCATCCTTTACGCCAACCCCTACAAAGAGGTTGCCCTGAAAGCGCTCGAGCACGCAGCGAAGTAGTTCCTGTCTTTAGACAAAAAAAAGGGGATGCGCCTCACCGCGCATCCCCTTTTTTTACCTTCCCGTTGCAACTCCCCGGAGATATTCTACAAGGAGCCGCACTCCGACCCCGGTTGCCCCCTTGGGCATATAGGGGCGGTCCTTGTCCATCCAGGCGGTCCCGGCAATATCCAGATGGACCCACCTTGTCTTCCCCACAAAGTTCTTGAGGAACCATCCCGCGGAAATCGCCCCCGCCTCGGCGCCGCCGGCGTTTTTCAGGTCGGCGATGTCGCTCTTCATCAACTCCCCGTACTCTTCCCAGAGGGGAAGTTCCCATACCCGTTCACCGCTCATTTCTGCAGCCTTGATGACAGCCCGTTTCAGTCCCTCATCGTTACCCATCAAGCCGCTGGCAAAACTCCCCAGCGCCACGACACAGGCGCCGGTAAGGGTCGCCAGGTCGATGAGCGCGGCAGGTCGGTAGCGTTTTGCATAATGCAATGCGTCACAGAGGATCATCCTCCCTTCGGCATCGGTGTTGACGATCTCGATAGTCTGTCCCGACATCGATTTGAATACGTCACCCGGTTTATAGGCCCCTCCTCCCGGCAGGTTTTCAACGGCCGGTATAAGGCCCACAAGATTCACCGGCAGCTTCAGGGCCGCTGCGGCCATGAGCGTTCCCATGACCGCCGCCCCACCGGCCATGTCGTCTTTCATCTTTTCCATTCCTTCGCGCGGTTTCAGGGATATGCCGCCCGAATCGAAGGTGATCCCTTTCCCCACCAGCACCGTAGGTTTTACCTTGGCTTCGGCTGCCATATATTCGAGAATGATGAACCTGGGAGGCTGCCGGGAACCCTTGGCCACCGCCAGGAGGGCCTCCATGGCGTTCCGCTCCATCTCTTCCCGCTCCAGAATCTGACAGGAAATGCCATATTTGGCGGAGATTTCCAGCGCTTTTTCGGCAAGGAAGGCCGGGGTGGCAACATTGCCAGGCTGTGAGACCAGATCACGGACAAAGAGGACCGCCTCGCAGACCTTCTGTGTCTCAGCAATGGCTTTCTCAGCCATCTCCGTGGCATATCCGGGAGGGTACAATACCCGTGCCTCTTCCAGACCGTCATTGTCATCGCTTTTTGTCTTGTACTGGGAAAAGCTGTAGCTACCGAGTGCAGCGCCTTCCACCGCCGCCCGGAGAAACCCGTCCCCTCCCCCTCCCGTCAGGTGGAGAAGTGTGGTGCAACTTTTCCGGCCTGTGCCGCGCATGGCCTGGATCGCCGCGCCTGCGCCCTGCCTGATCCGCTCATCTGTCAATTCCCTTTTCTTTCCCAGCCCGACCAATACGAGCCGCTCCGCTGGTATTTTCCCCAAGGTGTGCATGATGCGCGTCTTGTTTGCTTTGCCGGAAAAGTCACGCTCCTTGAAAAGGAGTCCGAGACACCCCCCCAAAGCCTGGTCCAGTAACATGAATAAAGGATCGCTATTGTCATCCTCGAAACATCCTATCAGCAGCGCCTGGCACGAGTGGCTGACAGGGTCTTCGACCGTAATCGTAAATTTCATCTACAGCCCCCATGTAGTAAGATACTATAATCTTATCGTCTTTTATCTCCGGTGTAAATGCATCGGCGCAAATTATCGGCATTTCCCGGCAACTGGTCATGATTTCCCATCCGGTGTTGTCCGTTCTTCCAACCTTGACGTCTGCAAAAAAAAGAGGCCGCTCACCCAACCCGCGGCCTCTCTATCAATTTACTCCGTCGTCACTATTCAACAGGGATCGCCACAAATAGCGAACTTTCCCCCCGATGCAGCAAAAGCCTCATGACTTTCCCTTTCTGGTGAGCGGAAACCGCCTTTGCATAGTCATCCGCACTACCTATCCTGGCCCCGTTTATTTCCAGGATGACATCACCGCCGGCAATGCCTGCTTCCTCGGCAACGCCCCCCGGTTTCACCGCAATGACGACTACCCCTTTTGTATCCTTTATCCCCAATTGTGCGGCAAGCTCGCTGCTCAACTCCCTGACCGTCATCCCCAGCCGGTCCTCCACCGGCGCCGGAATGGAACTTGCTTCCTTTTCATTCAGGCGTTCAATCGTTACGGCCGCTTCTTCCGCTTTGCCGTTTCGAAGGAATTTAACTTTGACCTTCTTGCCAACCGGTGTTGCCGCGACAAAACGGGGGAGGTTATTCATCTCCTGAATCTGCTTGCCGTCGAATTCCATTATGATATCGCCGCTTTTCAGTCCTGCTTTGTCAGCCGGACTATCCTTGGTAACATCCGCAACGAGAGCGCCTCTATCCACTTCCACTCCGAATGACTGGGCCAGCTCAGGGGTAACCGGCTGGATGGCTACTCCCAGCCAACCTCTGGTTATCTTTCCCTTTTCTTCCAGCTGTGGCAGAACAGATTTAGCCATATTTATAGGGATGGCGAATCCTATACCCTGGCCGCCGGCAACAATGGCGGTATTGATGCCGATTACCCTGCCGCTGGCATTGAACAGCGGCCCTCCCGAATTGCCTGGATTTATGGATGCATCGGTCTGGATGTAATCATCGTACGGGCCGCTGCCGATAACCCTTCCCATGGCACTGACAATTCCCGCCGTCACGGTCTGATTAAGACCGAAGGGGTTGCCGATGGCCATGACCCATTCCCCAACCTGAATGGCGTCGCTGTCGCCGAGTTCCGCAACCGGTAAAGCCCCTTTCAGCTCGATCTTCAGCACAGCCAGGTCGAGCTTTTCATCCATGCCCTTTACAACCGCCTTGAATTCCCGGCCATCGGAGAGTTTAACCTTGATCTCGTCTGCCCCGGCGACGACATGGTTATTGGTAAGGATAAACCCCTCGTTACTGATGATGAAGCCGGAGCCGAGGCTCCGCTGTTTATAGGAGTGCTGGGGGGCGTTGTCAAAAAACCGGTTGAAGAAATCCTCAAAAGGATCCTGCTGGCCAAAGGAATTGGGGGGGCGCTGCAGTCGTTTTTGCGGGGCAATGGTCTTGGCTGTGCTGATGTTGACGACAGAAGGCTTCAGTTTTTTCGCCAGTTCGATGAAATCGGGAGATACGGTTTTTGCTACAGCCCCACCTGATTGCAGAAATGTCAAGGCTGTCACAACAACGGACAATTTCAGTAA
>JBGPID010000321.1:0-3854 GCA_041484725.1 Geobacteraceae bacterium
AACGGTGACCGCCAGCGATCTCATCCTCCACGAGCTCCTTGCCTTCAAGGCGCACAGGAAGATACCCATCTATGCCTGCATCACCGGGATCGGAACGTCGGGAGGGTACTATATCGCGACTGCCGCCGATGAGATCAGCGCCCATCCTACGGCGATCACCGGGAGCATCGGAGTACTGTTCATGCGCTTCAATGTGGAGGGGTTACTGAGCAAGGTCGGCGTGGCTGAAAAAACCGTCAAATCGGGTGACAAGAAAGATTTCCTGTCGCCGTTCCGGCCCGCCACCCCCGAAGAGGAGAAGATCATCCAGGCCATAATCACCAGCCTCTACCAGCGCTTTGTGGATGTGGTCCTGGCGCGCCCCGGCGGCTCACTTACAAAACCGGAGCTGGAGAAGCTGGCCGACGGCCGTATCTTCACCGCGGAACAGGCTGCCGCGGCCCGGTTGATCGACCGGGTAGGCTATCTGGACGATACCGTGACCGCCATGAAAAAGAAGCTGAATCTGAAGGAGGCCAAGGTCATTGCCTACTACCGCCCCGGCAGTTACCGGGGGACAATCTATTCGGGTTCCGCGGTTGAAGCGCCGCCGGTTGTCAACCTGATCAACGTCAATGCCGATGGGCTGGAACTCCTGTCAGGCACGGAATTCCTGTATCTGTGGAAACCGTAGAGCGGGGTAAAGGAAGGAACAAACAAAAAAGCCGCATCCGAGGATGCGGCTTTTTTGTTGCCGTTTAAATCTGAATTACTTCGCAGCCGGGGCAGCAGGAGCAGCAGCAGGAGCTTCTTCTTTCTTTACTTCAGCTTTCTTGGCTTTCTTGGCTTTCTTTTTCTTGGCTTTCTTTACTACCGGAGCTTTTTCTTCCTTCTTCACTTCGGGAGCAGCGGCAGGAGCCGGAGCAGGCTCAGCGGCGCAGACGATACCGGCGAAAGAAACAGCAACAAGAGCGGCAACGAGGGTGGACAGAACTTTTTTCATTTTTATTCCTCCTAAAATAGTGATTCTTGTTTTTTATGATAGCATGAGCCATGCCAATCCCGGCAAATTGCTATCACCCTGATTTTACGCTATTAAAATCCTGAGGGGCGACTGACTTCCCTTTGGACGTTACCGCAAATGCTCCACGACTTACCTCATATGAGGTATTGATAAATTTTGACTTCATCCAGCGGCAAGATGGTTTTAATACTTTCGGTTCTTGACATCAGGCACTCTTAACTTGTATTTAATACACAACGCCATAATGCAGCGCATAGTTCACCGGCTCCTCGGAAGCTCCTGCAGGGTCTATTTATTTTTAGCCCCTGCGCGGCTCCGCCCCTTTACCTCCGTTGCCTTGCCATCAACTGAATTCTGAAGTTTTGTGTGTAAAATGCCTGCCAATTTCAGAAGAATTTATGGCCGTGCAAAAGGTGCTGAAAATGAAGACAAAACACCTGGGGAACCTCTCTTTGCTCGCTTGCGCAGGCTGCTGGATAACCACGGAGGCCTGCCTCTCTTCCGGTTTTCTGAATGGCAACTGGAGAATTATCTCCAATGCCTTCGAAGCGGGCACCATCGGCGGCCTTGCAGACTGGTTCGCGGTTTCGGCCCTTTTCCGGGAAATACCGATTCCCGTTGTGAGGAGGCATACGAACATCATCGTCAAGAACAGGCACAGGATAACCGCCGGCATTGCGGATATGGTGCAGAACAAATGGCTGAGCCCGGCAGTGATGCGGGAAAAGCTGGAAAAGACAAAGATGATCGTGATGACAATGGAGTTGATCGATCGTGAGAACGAAAACCTTAAAGAGTATGTCGTCACTCTCTTAAGGAGAGTAGTGGAGGGGCTGGATGACGAAAACATCGTAAAGTTTCTCGGAGACGCCATAAAGAGCCAGCTTTCCAGCATCGATTTCGCCCGTTCGCTGGGACAATGGATGCACAGCTCCATCGACAGGGGATATCATCACGAGATTTGGGACCTGCTCTTCGATTGCCTGCAGAAGGCTGCCCAAAGCACCCAGATAAAGGATTATGTGGCGCAAAAGTTGTGGGAAGCCGCTGGCGAAGAGAAAGAGAAGGGGTTTCTGAAAAAGATGTTCATCGGAGCAGGCGAAATCACCGGTGGATTCGATTACTATTCGGTTGCCGAGTCGCTTGTCGCCCAGTATCAGGAAGTACTGCAAGAGGCAAAGGCGGACAAGGAGCATCTGATACGCCAGAAGTTCGACAAGGTTATCCTCGATTTTGCCAAGGGGCTTGAGGATGGCTCACCTCAAGTTACGGTCGCATTCAACCGGTTCAAGGAGCATTTCATCCGGGAGGCCGACCTGAAGAAGCTGCTCGGCAAAACGATGAACGATCTGAAGAGAACCGTGTCGCTCCAACTGGACGAAAAGGAGTCGCCATTTCGCAGTGTCATAAATAAGTACATTGATATCGTCCTTGCCACCCTCAAGTCAGACCGGCAATTGCAGGAGAGGATCGACAAGGCAATCAAGGAAGCGATCATAATGTTTGTCGAAAAAAACCATGCGCTCATAGGCGATATGGTGAGAACCAGCCTCGATCCCGGCAGGGTTTCGGATGAGCAGATGGTTGCCGAGATAGAGGAGAAGGTTGGGGATGACTTGCAGTTTATCCGGTTGAACGGTGCTGTGGTCGGCTGGTTTATCGGCCTTTTTCTGGGGACGGTAAAAGCCCTGCATTAAGCCTGTTAACGACTACAGCCATCAGACCTAGGCTTTGGTCTCTGGTCTCTAGTCGGTTATTCAATCGGTGACTTACGAACGGGGGTGCCCTTCTGAAGCTGCGCCTCCCCGCCGGTGGATTATGTTCCTGATCAAGCGAAAAAGAAAATACCGCTTTCTCCATGGCTCGAGGTTCTTCAAGATATTCCGGCGGAACACCCGTGCTATCTTTTCCCAAGGGAACCGGGTGGAGCTGTACGACCAGGGGGGCAGGTTTCTTCCGGCTTTGCTGCAGGGATGCCGTGACGCCAGGGAATTCATCCATCTGGAGTTCTACATCATCAGGGACGATGCCATCGGCTCCTCCTTCGCAGAGGCCCTGCTGGGCGCCGTCGAACGGGGAGTGAAGGTATTCCTCATCTACGACTATATCGGCTGCTTCGACACCCCCGGTTATTACTTCAAACATCTGGAACTGGGCGGCGTCAAATGCCTGGCTTTCAACCCGCCACCCTTCCACCGTGGGATCGGATGGTTCGATAAACGCGACCACCGGAAAATGGCCGTTATCGACGGTAAAACCGCCTTTGTGGGAGGGATCAACATCGGCAACGAGTATGCCGGCTACGGTGAAAGCCTGGAGCACTGGCGCGACCTGGGTGTGCGTATCGACGGCCCGGCAGCGGATGAACTGCGGAAGCTCTTTCGCGCCAACTGGGAGGATGAAAGGGGAGCGGTCCCCCCCGACTGGGGATGGGGATCCCAGCCAATTGCCGCCACGGGTGATGCCGAAGTGCTGATTGTCAACGGCGGCCCGCATCATAACCGCTCCCTGATCCGCAGCGCCTTCCGCATGGCTATTGCCGGGGCCTCGGAGAGCGTCAAGATCGTGAATCCATATTTCGTGCCGGGACCGCGGGTGGTCCGCTCCCTTTTGCGCGCCGCTGCCAGGGGGGTCGGGGTGCAGCTGATACTTCCCGCCAAAAACGATGTGCCGCTCGTCAGACTCGTCAGCCGGAGCTACTATACACAGCTTCTCAAGGGGGGGATAGAGATCTTCGAACGGGAGGGAACGGTACTCCATGCCAAGGTGATGCTGATCGACGACAGCTGGGTGGTGATAGGCTCCGCCAACCTTGACCAGCGGAGTTTCCATCGCAACTATGAAGTGAACG
>JBGPID010000322.1:0-3819 GCA_041484725.1 Geobacteraceae bacterium
CAGCCGGGGAGCCCCCCTGCCGCGGCCACCTCCCCGATCACCTCCGGCTCCCCCAGATAAGGGGCCAGTGCCACAATGCCGGTCACGTCACCGGGATGTCCGATATCGTACCAGATGGCGCCGAATCCCCCCAGGGAAATGCCGACGAGCCAGATATTCCGGTGTCCCTGCCGCCTGGCCGGATCAATGACATCCTGCTTCAGCCTGGGCAGGAACTCCTTCTTCAGGTAGTAGTCGAGGTGGGCCTCCACCCCGATCATGTCCGCTTCGACCCCGCTCTCGCGCACCGCGGAGACGAACCCCTTGTCGGCGAAGACAGAGGCAGAATCCCGTATCCCGGGGAGAAAGACCAGCAGCGTCTGCTGTTGTTTCGCGCCGGGCCGGTTGAAATCGATGGTTCCGATCGGTACGGTGGTAGCTGGGGTGCATGACGACAGGAGCGCCGCCGCTAAGGCAAACAGAATCAGGAAGAGGAATCGGCGACTCACCTTACTCCCCCCTGTACAAGGCAGATATCACCGACAATGGCCAGCAGGAGCAGCGTCAGATAAAGGATAGAGGCGCTGAACGCCATGACGAAGCGGCCTCTCCTTGCGATAAGGTAGTACAATGCGGCAGGGAAAGCAAGGCCGCTTAACAGGGCGAAAGCCGCATAACATGCCGAGCAGAAGCCGAAGAACCAGAGTGAGAGGGAGACGGGGAGGAGGGCCGTGGCAAGAATGAGGATGAGTTTTTTGGTATAACTCTCACCATGGGTCACCGGCAGGACCGGCAGACCGGCGGCCCGGTAATCGTGGCGGTATTCCAGGGCCAGGGCCCAGAAGTGGGGAGGCTGCCAGAGAAATATTATGGTGAACAGGATGATGCCGTCCGGACCCAGGGAATGGCCCGTAGCGGCATAGCCGATCAAGACCGGGAGCGCCCCGGGGATGCCGCCGATCACCGTTCCCCAGGGGGAGCGCCGCTTGCAGCCGACGGTATAGAGAAGGGTATAGGAGAGTACCGCCGCCAGGATGAGGAGCAGGGTGAGGGGGCTTAAGTAACGGATTGCCAGGACCGCTGAGGCGCAGATGCCGATCAGGGCGATTGCCAGGACCCGTCCCCTGCCGGCTTTTTCCAGGGCCGCAACCCTCGTCTGCAAACGCACCATGCGCATATCCAGCGGGGCCTCTATCAGGCAGTTGAGCATGGCCGAGCCGGCGGCTGCAAAAGATAGGCTTGCCAGGCAGATGAGGGCTGTCGTAGGGTCGGGCCATCCCCTCTCCGCCAGGACCATTCCCGTAAAGCCGGCGAGGAGGACCGCGGCGACAATACCCGGCTTCATCAGGAGGATAAAGGGTGCAACACTCTCCACAACCGACGCTTTAACGAGCGGATATTTTCTTTCAAGCCGGGCTTCTATGGCGACTCTCCTTTCGCTGTTGCTTCACTCAACCAGATGCGGCCTGCAACGAGGAGCATGATGAGCGCCATGGCCAGGTGAAGGGCGGTGGCGGCAAAGTTTAGGCCGCTCTGCACAACGCCGGCGCCGACTCCGATCTGGATGACGGCGAGGGCAAGTAGAGTGAGCGCTGCCGGGCGGTGCCGTTTCAACTTGGCGTCGATGAAGACGGCAGCGGCAAGGGCGGCAATGGTTCCGACGATCAGGTAGGCAAGAAGCCGGTGGGAGTAATGGACCAGCACCCCTCCGGACAAATGCGGCAGCCAGCTTCCCAGGCAGGTGGGAAAGTCGGGGCAGGCGGAGCCTGCATCGGAATGGCGTACATAGGCCCCAAGTGATGCCTGAAAGAAAAGAAGAATCACCATCCCCAGGAAAACCCCGGCATAACCTTTCAATGTGAAACGCGGCGGTTCTTCCAAACCGTCGAAGAAGGCCATGTATCCGACCAGAAGAAAGACCGTGAGGCCGGTCATGAAGTGGATGGTGGTGATCTGCGCCGGCAGTTCCATGATGACCGTGAGCCCGCCGAGGAGGATCACCACGGCGATCAGGCCGATGGCCGCAAGCGGGATCGCCTTGGCGATCCCGTCATAGGCCTTGAGCCTCCGCCAGGAGAGGAGCAGAAGAAACAGGGTCGCCACGGCAGCGATCAGCCGGTGGGTGAACTCCATCCAGATGTCGAGGCGGAAGGGGGGGATCAGATCTCCCCGGCAGAGGGGCCAGTCGGGACAGGCGAGCCCCGCCTCCAGGCCGGCCACCAGGTTCCCCCAGACGAGGAGGAGGAAAAAAAGGGCGAGGGTGATTCTTCCGAGCACGGTAAACCTCCTAATGGTAAGCGGCTGGCAGCTAGCGAGCAGCGGCTAGTTTCTGAACATCGTATCGGAAAGCGTCCCGAAGATGATGAGCGCCAGGAAGAAGAGCGGCAGGATGGCAAAGGCCCAGACCAGCCGGTTCTCGTAACGCAGGTGCATGAAAAAGAGGGCCACCAGCGCGGCCTTCAGCGAGGCGATGAAGAGCGCCACCGCAACGTTACCCATACCCAGGTTGATGTACGACACCCCCCAGGTAACCAGAGTCAGGATGAGGAGGGCGATCCAGACGATGATGTATGTGCGGTAAGCAGCCATCCTAAATTCATTCCTCATAGTCACTCAGCCAATCAGATAGAGTAACGGAAAGAGGTATATCCAGACCAGGTCCACGAAGTGCCAGTAGAGCCCGGTGATCTCAACCGGCGCGTGATATTCCGCGGAAAACTTTCCCCTGGCGGCCAAGACGAGCATGGTGGTGAGCGCGATCATGCCGGCGAAGACGTGAATGGCATGGAGCCCGGTCATCATGTAGTAGAGCGAGAAGAAGTTGTTCGTCCGCGGCAGCTCGTGCCGGGCTATGTGCTCGGAATACTCGGCGTACTTGACCCCGAGGAAGGTCGCGGCGAGAAGTAGTGTGAGAACAAGGCAAACCTTGAGCATCCGCTGCCTGCCCTGTCTTATGGCCGCGATCCCGAGCGCCACGGTCAGGCTGCTGCAGATGAGGACCACGGTGTTGACGGCCCCGAACAGCCGGTTCAGCTTCAGATACTCGGTGTGGAACATCCGTGGCTGGCCGATGCGGAAGACGGTGTAGGCGGTGAAGAGCCCCCCGAAGAGGAGCACCTCGGTGGCAAGGAACGCCCAGATGCCTAGTTTCGCCGTTTCCAGCCCCTGTTCTGGTAATGAGTTTTTTGTTTCGGTCACATCCTGCACGGTAACCTCAATACATTCTTTACAACGAAACACACGAATTACACGAATCAATTCGTTATTGTCCGAAAACGGTGGTTAACTGCTTTGTTAGATCATTCGTGTTATATGTGCGATTCGTTGTTTCCGGAAATTATGGATTGTCTTTTGTCTCCTTAGCCTTCACCCCGTAGCTGTACGGCCAGTCGGTAACGGTCGGTATCTCCTCAAAATTCTCCGTCTGCGGCGGCGAGGTTGTCTGCCACTCCAGGGTCAACGCCCGCCAGGGGTTGGCAGGCGCCGGCTCGCCACGGAAGAGGGCGGCTACGAAGTTCCAGAACATGACGAGCACCCCGATCGCCAGGACCCACGATCCCACCGTGGCGATGATATGGAGATTTCGAAATTGGGGGGGATATTCGGCCCAGCGGCGCGGCATCCCCTTCATTCCCAGGATGAACATGGTGAAGAATGTGACGTTGAAGCCGATGAACATGAAGAACCAGGCGATGCGGGCAAGCCGCTCGGAGAGCATCCGGCCGCTCATCTTGGGGAACCAGTAATGGAGACCGGCGAAGAAGCCCATGACCGTCCCACCCATCATGGTGTAGTGAAAGTGGGCCACGACGAAGTAGGTGTCGTGTAGCTGCACGTTCG
>JBGPID010000323.1:0-3815 GCA_041484725.1 Geobacteraceae bacterium
CTCTATTACCGGAACTTGGGTGAAAGGGTGAAGGCAATAGCCCCCTTTCTCAGTTTCGATGATGATCCCTACATGGTCGTGGCCGATGACGGGAGGCTCAAGTGGATCATCGACGCCTACACGGCTTCGGACCATCTCCCCTATTCAAAGCCGATTAATGACGGGATCAACTATCTGAGGAATTCCGTAAAGGTGGTTGTCGACGCCTATGACGGCACCGTCGCGTTCTACATCAGCGATCCGCGGGATGTCATGGTAAAGGTCTATGCAAGAATCTTCCCGGAACTCTTCAAGCCTATGACAGCCATGCCGAATGATCTGCGGAAACATGTCCGTTACCCCCATCGATTCCTTCAGATTCAGGCCTCCATCTTCGCCGCCTATCACATGACCGATCCGAAGGTCTTTTACAACAAGGAAAACCTCTGGGAGGTCCCCTCCCTTGGCGACAAACAGATGGAGCCCTACTACATGATAATGAAACTTCCGGCTGAAGCAAAAGAAGAATACATCCTCCTCCTCCCGTTCACCCCCTCGAAGCGGGACAACCTGGCGGCGTGGCTCGCGGCCCGCTGCGACGAGCCGAATTACGGAAAGCTCAGGGCCTTCACCTTTCCGCGGGACAGGCTGATCTACGGCCCGAAACAGATAGACGCGCGGATCAACCAGGATTCCTACATATCCCAGCAGTTGACCCTGTGGAACCAGCACGGCTCCGAGGTCATCAGGGGGAGCATGCTCGTAATCCCGATCGAAAAATCCCTCCTCTATGTGCAGCCTCTCTATCTCGCGGCAGCGGACAAGGCCGGTCTTCCCGAACTGCGCAGGGTCATTGTCGCCTACGGGGATGAGGTCGTCATGGAGGAAAACCTGGAGCTTGCGCTGGAACGGCTCTTCGCCGGGAAGAGGGCGCCGTCCGGTATTGCCAAGGTGGCTGGCGCGGAGATGAAAACGTCGCTCTCCGATCTCGCCAGGGAAGCCATGGGGATATACGACAGGGCCACCAATCTGCAGCGCCAGGGGGACTGGGGAGGCTACGGCGAGGAGCTCAAGAGGCTGCAGCAGGTACTGAAGCGGATGACGAAGTAAAAACAGGCTGAAGACTGAAGGCTGAAGACTGAAGGTAGATAGGTGTAAGGATTTACGACTTTACTTCAGCCTTCAGCCTAAACGCCTGATTTACCATTTCCGCGATTGACACGAGAATGGGGGAAAGGTTATTATCATTCCGGGACCACATGGATAATTTTACAGGCTGTTAAGGTGAAGGATCAGAGACAAGGCATGCCCGCCATTGATGGCGAACGTTAGTCCTCTCGGCGCCGTCATAGGTCCGTTCAAATCCGTTGCCATAATTTAAATCAACATAACGCGCTCCCGGTGGTTAATTCACTGTTGTCCGCTCATTATTTTCGTGAGCGACACCTGGAATGACAGACGTTGACGCACACATTTATGCAAAGGAGTATTTAGTGGAGTTTTCGTTCATTTCCAAGTCAAGCCGGAGTTTTTTGTTCCGGCTGTCGGTTATTCCGGTCCTGGCACTTCTCCTGGCCGGATGCGGGAAAGATAAGCCTGACGCTAAGCCGGCGAGCCAGTCAGCGCAGAACAGAACAGTGCCCCCCGCAGCTCAGCCGCCGGCAACCTTCACCCGGAATACCAGCGCAACCCCTGCGGCGCCGCGCTTTACACCGGCGACCAGCGCAACCCGCGGTGTAACAGGGGCTGTCCCGAAAGGGGCAGAGGGGAAGAATGCAAAGAAGGCGAAAAACGTTCCTCCCAAGGCCATCTGCAAGGCGGGCGAGGACCCCGAGTTTGCGCTGCAGTGCGGCTGGCCGGTGAAATGCCCGCCACCCTTGCCGGGGTCGATACTGCCCGGGAAGCGCATCGTCGCCTACTACGGCAATCCCCTTTCCAAAAAGATGGGGGCACTGGGAGAGTATCCGAAAGTTGAAATGCTGCGCAAGCTGAAGGGAGAGGCTGCCCGCTGGGAAAAGGCGGACCCGTCGCATCGCGTGCAGCCCGCCCTTCACCTGATAGCGGTGGTGGCGCAGGGGATTCCGGGCAAGGCCGGCAAGTACCGGATGCTCATGCCCGACGCGATCATCAACCAGGTTTACGGATGGGCCAGGGAGGCGAACGCTCTACTCTTCATCGACATCCAGACCGGCCATGACGACATCCGGACCATTCTGCCCCGCTTCGAGTGGCTCCTGAAGAACCCGGACGTGCACCTGGGGATCGATCCGGAGTTCAACCTGATCAAGAGCGGAAAGATACCGGGGACCAAGATCGGAACCTATGACGCGGCGGATATAAACTACGTCTCCGGGTATCTCATGGGGCTGGTGAAGAAGTACAATCTTCCCCCGAAGGTGTTTATCGTGCACAGGTTCACCCGCAACGGCGTCACCAACGCCCGGGGAATCGTGCGCCATCCCGAGGTGCAGATGGTCATGAACATGGACGGCTGGGGGGCGCCATGGCTCAAGCGGGACTCCTACAAGAGCTACGTGGTGAGCGAACCGGTGCAGTTCACCGGGTTCAAGCTTTTTTATCACAACGACACAAAGAAGGGTGATCCGCTGCTCACTCCCAGGGATGTGCTCAGGCTGCACCCGCAGCCGCTCTATATCCAGTACCAGTAGAAGCTCTTGCAAAAGCTGCTGCGGGGGTGATATGCGGATTTTCGTGTCGTAAAAATGGGGAACCGGACCCGTAGATCGGGTAGGTTCCCCTTTATTATTTTCGCGGGCGAAAGAATCTGTGCTGCCTCATGTAAAATGGATGACGGGAAAACGGGAGAAATCGTCTTGTGAGGATTGCCCTGTACTGACTGAGGATGTCGTGAATACCCGAAAGGAAACTCCACTTATGATCAAGGGAAGCGAGACACGGAAGGCCGATCACCCGATTGACACCCTTTTCCTGGATCGATGGTCCCCGCGTGCGATGTCGGGCGATGAGATTGCAGAAAAGGATCTGATGGTGCTGTTTGAAGCGGCACGATGGGCACCATCGTCTTCCAACAACCAGCCGTGGCGCATTCTTTATGCGCGCCGGCAGAGTGTGCACTGGCCACTGTTTTTCGACCTGCTGGTGGAGGCGAACAAGGTTTGGTGCCGAAACGCTGCGGCGCTTCTGCTGTTCATTTCAAAGGAGACGTTTGACCATAACGGGCAGCCATCAATCACGCACTCCTTTGACACCGGGGCCGCATGGGAGAATCTCGCTTTGCAAGGCTCTCTCAAAGGATACGTCGTCCACGGTATGCAGGGGTTCGATTACGACCGTGCGAAGACGGCACTGGGCATCCCGGACGGGTTCCGAATCGAGGCGATGGCCGCTGTGGGCAAGCCCGGCCAGAAAGAAGCACTTACTGATGAGCTGCAGAAGCGCGAATCGCCCAACAATCGCCGAGAACTCGCGCGCACAATCTGTGAAGGTCCATTCCGCCTTTAATCGCTCTGGGAAGAAAACAACGCTCCGGTAAACACAGGAGCGTTGTTTATTCTTCATCATTCTTCCAGTGTAGCGAGATTGCCCGGGTCCATTCCAAGTGCGCGGGCCTTCAGTACCCGCCGCATGATCTTGCCGCTGCGGGTTTTGGGAAGCGAATCCACGATCTCAATTACTTCCGGTTTTGCGAAGGGCCCGATTTCGTGTGAAACATGGTTTCGCAACTCTTCCACCAGATTATCGTGCTTCTGTTGACCCGCTATGAGAATGACGTACGCGTGAATGATATTTCCTTTTACGTCATGGGGCAAACCGATTGCCGCCGCCTCCGCAACGGCATGATGACTTACTAATGC
>JBGPID010000324.1:0-3812 GCA_041484725.1 Geobacteraceae bacterium
ACGAAGGGCCAGCGCCTCTTCCAGTTCCCGCACTTTCTTTTCCAGCTTTGTCGCTACAATCCGGCCATATTCCCTTAAGTACTCCTCTTCGCTCTCAACAATATTCAGGTGAGCAGGGATTCCCTGCCGCGCTTCCGATGCCTTCATGATCGCGCAGGTCTTCTCCCAAAACTCTTCCGGCTCCGTCGGCTTGACCACGAACGCATCCGCCCCGAGAGAGAGGGCAAGTTTTATTTCCTGCGCGCCGGTGTAGGTGGCGGAGTAGAAAAGGAAGGGGATCGATCTGAGATGCGGGTCGCTCTTTAATGCCCGGAGCAATTGAAAGCCGTCCATACGCGGCATGAGTGCGTCGGAAACGATGATATCCGGATGATGGCGAATGGCGAGGTCGAGCCCTTCCTCCCCATCCCGCGCCTCGATGACCGTGCAGCCGTGGTGTTCCAGGGTATTACGCAAGAGTCTCCGGTCAAAGGCATTGTCTTCAACGATTAACACGTTCATGGATGCACCTTGTTTTCAGAAGGGCTCTTCATGGCGCCTACAGGGCAACACGGGATGATTCGCGCTCCAGCGGAAGCTCGATGGTCAGTTCTGCCCCTGACGAACCGTTCCGGGCGTAGATCCTCCCGCCCATGTGCTTCTCGATAATCATCTTGGACATATAAAGGCCCATTCCTACCCCCTGGGACTTGAACTTGATTGTAAAGTACGGGTCGAAAATCTTGTCCATGATTTCCGAGGGGATACCCCCGCCATTGTCCTTGACCGTAACCAGTGCCGATTTCCCCTTTTTTGAACAGACAATTTCCACAAAAGGAACGGCTGGCTGACGCGACATAATCGCTTCTTTGGCGTTCTGGACGATATTCAAAAGCACCTGGGAAAACTCCTTCTTAAACCCGTTTACGGTTGAATCGCACTCTTTGACCAGCTTAATGGTGATGCCGTGGGATTCCAGCTCTTCCCTGACCAGTGAAATCGTTTCGGAGACCGTGTGATACAGATCGAACAATTGTCGGTCGTAATCAGGCTGATATAATGCACTAAAGTTATCGATAGTGCTGGACATGTACATCAGGAACTTTATGCACTCTTCTACATATTCACCACATGAGGCCGTAGTGAGAACTCCCTTTTCGAACTCGAGCTGGAGATTTTGAACAATGAGCGAGATGTTGTTAAGCGGCTGCCGCCATTGATGGGCGATATTACTGAGCATCTCGCCCATGGCGGCCAGGCGTGCCTGATGCGCCATGATGCGGTCTTTGGCGCTGTTTTTCTCCACCTCCGAGGCAATCCGCTGCTCCAGCTCGGCATTGAGTCTGCGCAGCTCGTCTTCGGCCTGTTTACGAAAGGCCAGCGCCTCTGCCAGTTCCTGCACTTTCTTTTCCAGCTTTGTCGCCACAATCCGGCTATATTCCCTTAAGTACTCCTCTTCGCTCTCAACTAAATTTACGTGTGCAGATATTCCCTGCCGCGCTTCCGATGCCTTCATGATCGCGCAGGTCTTCTCCCAAAACTGTTCCGGCTCCGTCGGCTTGACCACGAATGCCTCCGCCCCGAGAGAGAGGGCAAGTTTTTCTTCCTGCTCGCCGGTGTAGGTGGCGGAGTAGAAAAGGAAGGGGATCGATTTGAGATGCGGGTCGCTCTTTAGCGCCCGGAGCAGTTGAAAGCCGTCCATACGCGGCATGAGTGCGTCGGAAACGATGATATCCGGATGATGGCGAATGGCAACGTCGAGCGCTTCCTTCCCATCCCGCGCCTCAATGACCGTGCAGCCGTGGTGTTCCAGGGTATGACGCAAGAGCCTCCGGTCATCGGCATTGTCTTCAACGATTAAAATGTTCATTGAAACTCCCCCCTATCCTTTGAGTGATTCCCGCCAGCAATATCCCCCAAGCTACTCCTTCCCTCCATCCAGCACGATCCGCACCTTTTTCAGAAGATCTGTCCGTGAATAGGGCTTGTAGATCAACGTAATATTGTTGTCCATCAGCCCTTTCTGGCGGATTATTTCCGGTGCGTACCCGCTTGAAAATATCACCTTTATGTCGGGTTCAATCTCCCTGATCTCATCATAGGCCTCTTTCCCGGTCTTTTTAGGCATGATCAGGTCGAAAAGGAGGAGTTGGATTCTATCCCTGTTCTCCCGGTATATTCGCACGGCCTCTTCCCCGTCCACTGCAACGATTACCTCGTAGCCGAAATCCTGAAGTATCTCTACAGCGATCTCTCGCACCGTCTCGTCATCTTCCGCGAGGAGAATGCTCTCCGTCCCCATCCTTATATGTCCCGCCTCCGATCCCATTCGCACTTCACCAGCCACCGATGCAATCAGCGGAAGGTATATCCTGAACGTCGTCCCCTTGCCTCGTTCGCTGTAGACTTTGATGTAGCCGTCATGTTTATTGACGATGCCGTAGACGACCGCCATTCCCAGCCCGGTGCCTTTGCCAACCTCTTTTGTCGTAAAGAACGGCTCGAAAATCCTCAGCCGTGTCTCTTCATCCATACCCGCGCCGGTGTCGGTTGCCGTTACTACACCGTATATACCCGGCTTGCCGTAGCCATGAGAAGTGCTGAACGACTTATCAAAGCTGACCTGTTCCGTTGCCAGTGTAAAGACACCCCCCTTCGGCATGGCGTCCCGCGCATTGGTCGCAAGGTTCATCAGGACCTGCTCAAGCTGATGCGCATCGGCAAAAACCGGTAGGGCTTTGTCATACAATTCCGTTTTGCAGGCGATATCCTCACCGATAACCCGCACCAGGAACTTCTCCACAGATCTGATGATCTCGTTCAGGTCTATCGATTTATTGTCGCTGGGCTGTTTTCTGCTGAAAACAAGGAGGTCCCTGGTCAGATGAGCACCCCGATCCGCTGCTGCAAGCATATGTTCGATATTCCGCCGCAAGGGATCGTCTCCGGACATTTTCCTGAGGGTAACATCCCCGTAACCGATGATCGCGGTCAGGATGTTGTTGAAATCATGGGCGATGCCGCCGGCAAATGTGCCGATCGACTCCATCTTTTGCGCCTGGAAAAACAGTGCTTCGAGTTTCTTCTGCTCGGAGATGTCCTGAAGACTGAGCAGGACCATGGGCTGATTCCCGACATTCACCCGGGTGGTCGACAGGAGAAATGTAAGTGGCTGTTCCTTGCCTTCGATGCGGAAGGGGAGGCTCGCCTCCACCTGATAATGGCTCTGTCCGGTTTCATAGGTATCCATTACGTTAAGGCAAACCGCGCATTTTTCGCAGTGCGGCCCGAAGCCGCACCCTTCGGGGGAATTGAGCGCGTAAAGACAACGTAACGCTTCCCCGCCTCGACGGCCGATCATGTCGGTGGTTGATGAACCGGTGAATGAACATGCAAGACCGTTCACCCTGCGGACCATTCTTTCTCCATCAAGAAGCAGCATAATAAAGGGGGCATTCTCAAAGATCGTGGCGAGCTCCTGCTCCTGCTCCTTGATGGCATTCTCCGCCTGCTTGCGCTCGCCAACCTCCCTTGTCAGTTCCGCGTTGAGCTTGCGAAGGTCGTCTTCGGCCTGCTTAAGAAAGGCCAGCGCCTCTTCCAGTTCCCGCACTTTTGTTTCCAGATTTGTCGCTACAATCCGGCCATATTCCCTTAAATACTCCTCTTCGCTCTCAACCAGATTCCCGTGCGCAGCTGTTTCCTGCCGCGCTTCCCATGCCTTCATGATCGCGCAGGTCTTCTCCCAAAGCTCTTCCGGCTCAGTCGGCTTGACCACGAATGCCTCCGCTCCGAGAGAGAGCGCAAGTTTTACTTCCTGCTCGCCGGTGTAGGTG
>JBGPID010000325.1:0-3794 GCA_041484725.1 Geobacteraceae bacterium
ATGAAGCGGCTGGGCGAGGGGAAGACCGGAGAGGTGGTGCTGGCCACCAATTTTTCCGTTGAAGGTGAAGCAACAGCCCTCTATCTGACCAGGCTCATCAAGCCCCTCGGCATAAAGGTGAGCAGATTGGCGCACGGCATACCGCTGGGGAGCGACCTGGAGTATGTGGACGCGGCCACGGTACAGCGGGCGATGGAAGGGCGCAACGAACTTTAAATCGGCAATGAACGACTGGCCTATAAAAAACGGAGACAACGAATAGACAGGAGGAATATTATGAGTCGCAGGATGATAACCATTGATGGCAACACCGCCGCAGCCCATGTTGCACACGCCACCAACGAGGTGATCGCCATCTATCCCATCACCCCCTCTTCGGTAATGGGGGAAATATCCGATGCGAAGAGCGCTGAAGGAGAAAAGAATATCTGGGGAACGGTGCCGACCGTCGTCGAGCTGCAATCGGAAGGGGGTGCTGCGGGTGCAGTGCACGGCGCCTTGCAGGCCGGCGCACTCACGACCACGTTTACCGCCAGCCAGGGGCTCCTGCTGATGATCCCCAACATGTTCAAGATCGCCGGCGAACTGACCCCCACGGTGTTCCATGTCTCGGCTCGCGCCATTGCAGCCCAGGCCCTCTCCATATTCGGCGATCATTCGGATGTCATGTCATGCCGCTCAACAGGCTGGGCCATGCTCTGCTCCAACAACCCCCAGGAAGTGATGGACTTTGCCCTGATTGCCCAGGCGGCCACCCTCCGCTCCCGTGTGCCGTTCCTCCATTTCTTCGACGGCTTCAGGACCTCTCACGAAGTCCTCAAGGTTGAGGAGCTGACCTATGACGACATGCGCGCCATGATGGACGATGAGCTGATCGCCGCCCACAGGGCCCGCGCCCTCTCACCGGACCATCCTGTCATGCGCGGCACCGCCCAGAACCCTGACGTTTACTTCCAGGGGCGAGAGACCGTCAATTCCTTCTATCCCGCCTGTATCGACATCGTTCAGGAAGAGATGGACAAGTTTGCCAAATTGATCGGCCGCCAGTACAAGCTGGTGGATTATGTGGGGGCGCCCGACGCGGAAAGGGTCGTAGTCGTCATGGGCTCAGGGGCCGACACGGTCCACGAGACCGTTGAGAACCTGGCGGCCCAGGGTGAGAAGGTGGGCGTGATCAAGGTCCGCCTTTATCGCCCATTCCCCCTCGACGCCTTCATAGCCGCCCTGCCGAAAAGCGTCAAGCAGATCGCCGTGCTCGACCGGACCAAGGAGCCGGGCGCCCTGGGCGAGCCGCTTTACATGGATGTCCGTACCGCCATCGGTGAAGCCATGGCCGAGAAAAAGTCGAAATTCAAGGGCTATCCCCTGATTGTCGGCGGTCGTTACGGCCTCGGCTCCAAGGAGTTTACACCCGCCATGGTAAAGAGCGTCTTCGACAACCTGAAAGCCGACCAGGCGAGGAACCATTTCGTGGTCGGCATAGTCGAGGACGTGACCGGCTGCAGCCTGGAGTACGATCCATCCTTCCGTAATCCGGCCGAAGGGGTCTATCAGGCGATGTTTTACGGGCTCGGCTCCGACGGCACCGTCGGCGCCAACAAGAACTCCATCAAGATCATCGGCGAGCTGACCGAAAATAATGCCCAGGCCTATTTCGTATACGACTCCAAAAAGGCCGGCTCCATGACCACCTCGCACCTCCGCTTCGGCACACAATATATCCGCGCCCCCTACCTGGTGGATTCCGCCGATTTCGTCGCCTGCCACAACTTCTCTTTCCTGGAGAAGTACGACATGCTGTCAAAGGCGAAGAAAGGCGCCACCTTCCTCCTCAACTCCCCGTTCAGCAACACGGAGATATGGGACAATATCCTGGCCGATGTGCAGCGGCAGATCATCGACAAGAAGCTCAAATTCTACGTCATCAACGCCGTCAAGCTCGGAGAGGATATCGGCCTAGGCCCCCGCATCAACGTCATCATGCAGACCGCCTTCTTCAAGATATCCAACATCATCCCCCTGGAGACCGCGTTGGAGCACATCAAGGATGCAATCAAGAAAACCTACGGCAAAGCCGGCGAGAAGGTCGTCCAGATGAATTTCCAGGCGGTCGAAGCGGGCCTCAACAACCTGGCCGAGGTGAAGGTGCCGGCCAAGGTGACCAGCACCATCAAGAAGCCCCCCGTAGTCAGCGCCGACGCCCCCGATTTTGTCAAGAAGACGACCGGCCCCATCATAGCCGGGCTTGGCGACAGCCTGCCGGTTTCGCGTATGCCTGCCGACGGCACATTCCCGACAGCCACCTCCCGCTTTGAAAAGCGGAACATCGCCATCGAGACCCCCGTCTGGGACGAGCAGCTCTGCATCCAATGCGGCCTCTGCTCCTTCATCTGTCCCCACGCCGTAATCCGGATGAAGGCCTATGACGAATCCGCCCTGAAGGGAGCCCCTGCTTCCTTCAAATCGGTTGATTGCAAGATCCCCGAAATGAAAGGAAAGAAGTTCACCATCCAGGTGGCCCCCGAGGACTGCACCGGCTGCGGCGCCTGTGTTCACAGCTGTCCGGCAAAGAGCAAGGAAGACCCGAACCACAAGGCGATCAACATGCATTTCCAACCGCCGCTCCGCGTGCAGGAGGCCGAGAACTTCGCGTTTTTCCTCACCATTCCCGACGTGGACCCCTCAGCGGTCAAGCTCGATACCGTCCGCGGCTCACAGCTGGTCCGGCCGATCTTCGAGTTTTCCGGCGCCTGCGCCGGCTGTGGCGAGACCCCTTACCTCAAGCTCCTCTCCCAGCTTTTCGGAGACCGGACGATGATCGCCAATGCCACCGGCTGCTCCTCCATCTATGGCGGCAATCTCCCTACCACTCCCTGGGCACAGAGGGCCGACGGCAGAGGTCCTGCGTGGTCCAACTCACTCTTCGAGGACAACGCCGAGTTCGGCTTCGGCATGCGGCTCGCCGTGGACAAGTTTCAGGTCGCCGCCCTTGAATTTCTCGAAAAAGTCTCCGACTGCCCAAGCGCATCCTGCAGCTCCATCAGGGGTGTGATCGATGAGATCAAAAATGCCGACCAGTCCACCCAGTCCGGCATCGAGGCGCAGAGGACGCGTGTTGAAACGCTCAAGAAAGCACTGGTCAAATGCCCCGATCAGAATGCCAAGCGGCTCCTGACCATTGCTGACTACCTGGTCAAGAAATCCGTCTGGATCGTCGGCGGCGACGGCTGGGCCTACGACATCGGCTATGGCGGACTCGACCATGTGATCGCCTCCGGCAAGAACGTAAACCTGCTGGTCCTCGACACGGAAGTCTACTCCAACACCGGCGGCCAGGCATCCAAGTCCACCCCGCTCGGCGCCGTGGCCCAGTTCGCAGCAGGGGGCAAACCGATGCCGAAAAAAGACCTGGGGATGATGGCCGTGGCCTACGGCACCGTCTATGTTGCGCGCGTATCACTCTCCAACCCTGCCCAGTGCATAAAGGCGTTCCTGGAAGCGGAGGCCTACGACGGGCCTTCCCTGATCATCGCCTATTCCCACTGCATCGCCCACGGTATCGATATGACCTGCGGTGTGGATGCTCAGAAAAAGGCGGTCGCCAGCGGCTACTGGACACTGTTCCGCTATAATCCGGACCTTGCCTGCGCAGGGAAGAATCCGCTCCAGCTGGACAGCAAGAAGCCGACCATAGCCTTCGACGATTACGCATTGAGCGAGAACCGCTATCGCGTGCTGAAAAAGAACAACCCGAAGAACGCCGAGGCGCTCATGCAGCAGGCAGCCGATTGGAG
>JBGPID010000326.1:0-3792 GCA_041484725.1 Geobacteraceae bacterium
GGCCATGACGCTGGTGGCGCCGTGTCGCTTGGAAAGCCGGGCCTTGTCCGCTCCCAGGATCATCGGCACATGGGCAAAGGCTGGCACGGTATGACCGAGTGCCTCGTAGAGGAGAATCTGCCGGGGGGTATTGTTGATATGGTCGTCCCCCCGGATGACGGTGGTTATATCCATGGTGGCGTCGTCGACCACCACCGTGAAATTATAGGTGGGGGTGCCGTCGCTGCGCTGGATGATCAGATCGTCCAGTTCATCGTTGCTGAAAGAAATCCTCCCCTTTATCAGGTCGTCGAAGGCCGTCACACCCTCTTGCGGGGCCTTGAAGCGGACCGCATGAGACCGGTCGGCCAGATCCGCCGCAAGGTTACGGCAGGTCCCGTCGTATTTGGGCTTGCGGCCGTCCTTCATGGCCTGTTCCCGCTTCGCCTCCAGTTCCTCGGGGGCACAGTAGCACCTGTAGGCCCTCCCCGCGGCAAGAAGCTTTTCCACATGCTCCCGGTAAACGGGAAACTGCTCCGACTGGAAATATGGCCCCTCGTCCCAATCGAGGCCGAGCCATTTCATCCCTTCCAGGATGGCATCCACCGACTCCTGGGTGGAACGGGCCACATCTGTGTCCTCGATGCGCAGGATGAACTTACCCCCTTCCTTCCTGGCCTGAAGCCAGTTGAAGAGTGCGGTGCGCGCACCGCCGATATGAAGATAACCGGTGGGGCTGGGGGCAAAACGGAGGCGTACTTCGGACATGTGAAAACTCCTTTTGAAAATGTTACCAATAGTCGGTGCCTAGCGGTCTTCAGGTTCTTCATCATCCGGCTTTTTCTCACCCTGAATGCTATACTTCCCATCGGCCCAGGCGCCGAGGTCGATCATCTTGCAGCGCTCCGAGCAGAAGGGGCGAAAGGGGTTCCCCTCCCATGGCGCGGGTTTCCGGCAGGAGGGACATTTGAGATTCTTGAGCGTTTGTGAAGTCATAATTGGCATTGAATTCCTGGTCAAACCGGGCTGCACTATAACCCAAATAAGATCAAATATCTAGATAACATTTCCTTCCCCTGTTCCGCTGACAATTGTCAACAGCAATGATCTCCCCCACTATATATTCTTTGTTGCGTCTCTTGCATGGAGGGTTCTTTTGACCATCAGGCGAAACAGCTCTTCCATGCCTCTTTGCACAGCAGGAGATTCAATGATGCCAAGGGCCCTGGCAATGGCTTCGAACGTCGCCAGGCCATGGGGGTGGGTCTCTCTGCGGATTCCCCACTCGCTCAGGGGTCCCATGGGAAGACGGACCATTTCTGCGTGTTCCAGCCCGGGAAGCCGTCGTCCCATTCTGGATGCCTGACGCCAGCTGCCATCCGGTACCACAAGGGTGACAGGCCGTTTGTCCCGGTCCAGAAGAGTCCCGCTCAGTACAGGAACGTCATCGCCGGGGTAGAGGAGGAGGGTTCTCCGTTCCGGGCTGTTGAGATCACTGAAATCAAGGGGACGCTCCTGATACCCATGAATACGCAATTCACTGTTGGGGAGCGCTTCAAGTGCGAGGGGACCGGTTGCCGTGGTCTTTAACTGTTCGCGATGGTGCATCACAAGGACGAGGCGGGTGTCAAGCGGATAGCTGGGAATCAACCGGCAAATGCAAAGATCGACATGCATCCGGCAGCGTCGACAACGTTCACTTCGTTTTGATCTGGTACCCATATCTGAACAATCTCTCCTCCATTGCCGCTTAAGCGTGCGCAGTTTTTCGGGCGCCGCTGCAGATCGGCCGGCGCTTCGTCCTGCGCAGCCGGATGATCGGGCATGGCGCGGGATGGTTGTTGTTGAAAACCTCGATTTATATCTTACATCTTCGGCGTGATTCTGTCATCCGGATTAATCCGCCGTTGCATTCAAACACTGACGTTGTTGGCTGCGTCGTCTGCTCCTTGATGCAATAATCGCTTACGCCTGAGCCGTATCCTCCTTGCCGCCTTGTTATCATGGGAAGAGTGAATGGGACTCAGCCGGCTCTTCCGGGTCCCCCATCCGGACGCGGATCTGATGTTTCACCAGTCCCCGTTCCAGCGGGATCACGCCACCGGTCACGCGCTGCCCATCCATCTCCACCCAGGCGACACCGCGCTCGCAGCCATGCGGATTCTCCACCTGGATCGCGTATATCGTTTCACCGTGCCGATAACGGAGACTGAAGCCCGGCCAAGTCGCCGAAATAACCGGATTTATCCGCATCCGATTGCCACGCACCTGTAATCCCAGGACCTCTTCAACCCAGGCCCGGTACATCCATGCCGCTGAACCGGTATACCAGGACCAGCCGCCCTGGCCAACCCGGCCGGGCAACCGGTAGACGTCGGCCGCGACCACGTAGGGTTCAACCCCGTAATGCCAGACCGCTTCCGCATCGCGGGCGTGCTCGATCGGATTGAGCATGCGCAGCAGTTGCACTGTCCGCTCCCCATCCCCTTTGCGGGCCATGGCCATGGCCATCCAGAGGGCGGCGTGGGTATACTGGCCGCCGTTCTCCCGCACCCCGGGGGGATACCCCTTGATGTAGCCGGGTGATGGTTCCGAGGTGTCGAAGGGAGGCTCGAAGAGAAGCACCAGACCTTCATCCTCGCAGACGAGATGCTGCCAGGCCGACTCCAGGGCCTGATCCGCGCGACCCGGGTCGGCTGCGCCGGAAAGCCACGCCCATGACTGGGGCAGGGAATCGATCCTCGCTTCAGTGTTTAGCGCGGACCCAAGCGGGGTGCCATCATCGAAGGTCCCCCGCAGATACCACTCCCCGTCCCACCCTGCCTGTTCGACCCGCTGGATCAGGGTATGCCTCTCCTCTTGATAGGTTTGGCAGAGCTCGGGTTGTAGCAAAAGGCTCGAAAGTTCAGCCATCCCCTGCAACAGATCACACAGGAACCAGGCGAGCCATACGCTTTCCCCTTTCCCCCCGGCGCCCACCAGGTTCATCCCGTCGTTCCAATCCCCCGTCCCCATCAAGGGCAGGCCATGGGGCCCGACCGTCAGACCGCGGCTGACCGCGCGCCGGCAGTGTTCAAAGAGCGTGGCGCGTTCAAAGGTGACCTCCGGCGTGGAGAATACCTCGTGCTGATCGTCAGCCAGCGGGGGGGCGTTGAGGAAGGGTACCTCAGCCTGGAGAATGTCGGCATCGCCGGTCGTCCGGACGTAGTGAGCGACCACATAAGGGAGCCAGAGGAGATCGTCGGAAATACGCGTGCGGATCCCGGCGCCGCCAGGTTCATGCCACCAATGCTGGACATCCCCCTCCTTGAACTGCCGGCTGGCGGCCAGCAGGATCTGGTCGCGCGCCAGTTCTGGCTTGGCGTAAAGAAACGCCATGATATCCTGCAACTGATCGCGAAAACCGAATGCGCCGCCTGACTGGTAAAAAGCGGATCGCCCCCAGATGCGGCAGCTTAAGGACTGGTACTGAAGCCAGCGGTTGATCAGGAGGTCGGCGGCCAGTTCGGGGGTCTGCACTTCAATCGTCCCCAAGAGATCATCCCACCAGGCCCTGGTCTGATCAAGCGCCTCCTCCAGCGCCTGCTCCTCACGGAAGCGTAGCACCAGTTTCCGGGCCTGTGCCACCGACTCGGCCTGGCCCAGCATGCAGGTGATCTCACGTCGTTCACCGGGAGCCATTTCCAGTGTAACCCGGAGTACCGCGCACGGGTCGAGCCCAGCCCCGGTCCGTTGTGACAGCCGGGTCAGCACCATGGCTGCCGGGTTGGCCAGCGAGCGGTTTCGGCCGATGAAAGCGGTGCGGTCGCAGCC
>JBGPID010000327.1:0-3782 GCA_041484725.1 Geobacteraceae bacterium
CTGTTGCGGCGGCAAGCATGAGCTGCTGCACCGAAAGATGCTCGCTCGGGCGCTCTCCTCGTATCCGGTTGCCCACCTGATCGTGGTTCTGGGAAAACACCACCAATCGGCAGGGGGAATGATTTGCCGAGGAACTGCCATGCCGCCGCCTTCTATAAACCGAATATTCGCCGGACAGGACAAACCCCTCTCTGAATCCCTTGACCAAGTGCAAGAACAGGCCGAAGTCGCCGTAGTATCCTGCCCGATCACCGGTCAGGAGGGTACGCAGGGCATGGTGAAAATCGTCGTTCCACTGGGCATCCAGGCCATATCCGCCGGATTCCGGGGAATCGATCACCCGCACGTCGTTCAGATCGCTTTCGGCAATAACGTAGACCCGGCGTCCGAGCGCCGCACCCTGCCGGTGGACGGCCTCGGCCAGTTCCCGAAGAATATGCAGGGCGCTGAAATCGTAGATGCCGTGGATGGCGTCAAGTCGCAGGGCATCGAAATGGTATTCGGTTATCCAGTAGAGTGCGTTGGAGATGAAGTAGTGGCGGACCGGATCACTGTCGGGGCCGTCGAAATTGACCGCGTCTCCCCAGGGAGTGCGGTAGCGGTCGGTAAAGTAGGGACCGAATTCATTCAGGTAGTTCCCTTCCGGCCCCAGGTGATTGTAAACCACATCCAGGACCACGGCCACCCCCCTGAAGTGGCAGGCATCAACCAGCCGCTTCAGTCCGTCCGGGCCGCCATAGCTGTTCTGGGGGGCAAAGGGGTAGACGCCGTCATAGCCCCAGTTGCGATTCCCCGGAAACTGTGCCACCGGCATCAGTTCCACGGCGGTTATGCCAAGTTCGCACAGGTAGTCGAGGCGGGAGATCACGCCGTCAAAGGTCCCCTGCGGGGTGAATGTTCCCACATGCAGCTCATAAAAGATGCAATCTTCGAGATCTCTCCCTTGCCATTCACTGTCGCTCCAGGCAAATATTGGGTCGATCACCTGGGAAGGGCCGTGCACGCCATCAGGCTGGCTGCGTGAGACCGGATCGGGGCGCCGTACCGTTTTTCCCAGCCAGTACCAGTAACGGTCACCCGCTGCTGCCGGCGCCGATCCCTGGAAGTATTGACCGTCCCGCGTAAGAGGAATCTTCTTCGCACCGGCATCCACCAGTTCCACCTCGACCGAAGTGGCTGCCGGGGCCCAGACCCTGAAGCGGACTACGCCTTCTACTGGGCTTGCACCGATGTCGAGGTTAAAGAGACCCAACTCACACCTCCTTCTCAACCTTCACGACCCGCTCAAGTTCGGCTCGTATCCGGGGGAGGCATTCGGGATGGTTTTTCCGTATGAACGTCAGCAGTTTCTCACGCACCTCACAGCGCAGGTTCCAGAGCGTGGAGGAATCGGCGGCGCTCATCAGGGCGCGCAGCTCGATGGTACGCTCGCCGGTGTTGGTCACCTGGAGCCCCCACACCTGTTTATCCCAATTGTCGGAGGAGTTCAGAATGTCGAACAGCGCCCGTCGGAGCTCGTCTACCGGGAACTTGTAATCCACGTATAGAAACACCGTCCCCAGCAGGTTGGCCGACAACCTGGTCAAGTTCTGGAAGGGCTTCTCCAGGAAATAGGTGACCGGCACGACCAGCCTTCGCAGGTCCCAGATCTTGATTACCACATAGGTCAGGGTGAGCTCTTCGATCACCCCCCATTCTCCCTCGACAATGACTACATCATCGAGGCGTATCGGCTGTGTCAGGGCGATCTGGAGACCCGCTATCAGGGTGCCCAGGCTGCGCTGGGCGGCGAAGCCGATGATAATCCCGAGAATCCCAGCCGATGCAAGGATGCTCATACCGACATGGCGGATTTTATCGAATGTCATCAGTATGCCGCCGCCGGCGAGGACAATGCCGATGACCATGGCGATCCTGACCAGGACCGTGAGCTGGGTATGGATGACCCGCGCCTTGAGGTTGTCCCGGACTCCCACATCGAAACGTCCGAGGATGATGTCGCGTCCGGCCAGAATACCTTCACACCCCAGCCAGGCGATGACTGCTATGAAACAGATACTGAACAGGTGCTGGATGAAGTCGTGGGTGCGGGCGGAAAACGTCAGGGTGGGGGTAACTAGCATGAGCGCGAACAGGGGAACCATTATGCGGACAGGGCCGCGCAGCCTGCCGAAGAGGATGGTGATCCACGGAAAATCGACACGCCTGCTCATGCGGGAGAGAATGAACGAGATGACCAAATAGAACGCAATGCCCGCAACCAGCGTGGCAATGAGCAAAGAGATCGAAATGAGGGTACTGTCCCATTCCAGCAGGTTGAACGATGCTATCAAACGATTCAAGTATCAAGCTCCCCGGCTGAATTTTCCTGCAGAAAGCGAGTTGGCGGAGCCGTCGATTTTTCGATAGCTGACAGTTTTTCCGGAAACGGCAAAAGGGTTCATATTAATAGTTTGTCCGGTGCGGACTGTTTGTCAAGTCGCGTGCTGGTTTGACAGCCGATAACTGTCTGCTAACATGATAACATTGGAATGAGTTTAGTCAATGGAGAAGAGTTGATGGATGAAGTTCTCGCGGCACGCTCCCTGATGGGCATTTCGCTCGGTTTCCACATTATCTACGCGGCCATCGGGATCGGGCTGCCGCTTATGCTGATGATTGCCGAATGGTTGTCGCTTCGCAGCGGAGACGATATCTACCACCAACTTGCCCGTGGCTGGATACGTCCGGCGGGGGTGCTGTTCGCCATCGGCGCGGTCTCCGGCACCATTCTCTCCTTTGAGCTGGGGCTTCTGTGGCCCCGCTTCATGGCGTTCAGCGGCCCCCTTATCGGCCTTCCCTTCTCGATGGAGGGGTTTGCTTTCTTTACCGAGGCGATCTTCCTCGCCCTATACATCTACGGCGAACAACGGCTCTCCCGCCGGATGCTCTTTTTCTGCACCATTATCCTCACTATCGCCTCCGCCGCTTCGGCGGTATTCGTCATCAGCGCCAATGCCTGGATGAATACCCCCACAGGTTTCCGCCACGTAAACGGCACCCTTGCCGACGTTCATCCTTTACAGGTCATTGCCAACCCGGCATGGGCCCATGAGGCAGTGCACGGGACCCTTGCTGCGTATGTCGCCACCGGCTTTGCGATGGCCGGTGTGTATGCGGCAGCCCTGTTGCGTGGCCGCCGCAGTGACTACAATAAGCGTGCCCTGACGCTGGCCCTGGCAGTAGCCTCAGTATCCCTACCCCTCATGCTGATTTCGGGGGACTGGGCGGCCATGACTCTCGCCGTTCAGGAAAAGCCCAAGCTGGCTGCAATGGAAGCCCTGTTCACCACTACCCGGGGTGCGCCGCTCGTCCTCGGCGGCTGGCCTGACCCTGCTTCCGGCAAGGTCCTGTACGGGATCAAAGTACCCAAGCTCCTGAGCTTACTTGCTCACCGTGATCCCGATGCCATCGTCGAGGGACTCGACGCCTTCCTCCCCGGTGCCACTCCTGACCCGCGACTTGTCCACCCTTTCTTCGAAATGATGGTGGCCTCTTTCTCCATCATGCTTGCGGCCGCCCTCTGGTTCTGGTGGCTTCGCTGGCGCCGGCGGGAAGTACCAATGGACAAATGGCCGCTACGGGCGCTCCTCTTTGCCTCACCGTTTGGGATGATCGCCCTGGAAAGCGGCTGGCTCGTCACCGAATTCGGCCGCCAGCCATGGATTGCCCAAGGTCACATGCGCGTGGCGGAAGGGGTTACGACGCAGACCGGCATCGGACTCATGTTCTTCACCTTCCTC
>JBGPID010000328.1:0-3775 GCA_041484725.1 Geobacteraceae bacterium
CAGTATATCACCATCGTCCTCACCTACTCCATTACCATGGCCGCCAGGCCGGTCGGCTCGGCGGTCTTCGGCCACTATGCGGACAAGATCGGACGGCAGTTCCTGCTCGTCATCACCATCGCCGGTGTGGGGGTCATGTCCCTTATTGCGGCCTTCCTTCCCACTTACGCCTCTGCCGGGGTCTGGTCGTATGTTCTTTTCTGCCTGCTCCGCGTGGGGATGGGGTGTTTCTTCGGCGGTGAATACGCCGTGGGGCATACCTTTGCCATTGAACATGCACCCGCCGATAAACGGGGTTTGATAGGCGGATTTATCCAGTCGGGCTTTCCCGCGGGCTATGTGCTCGCCACCCTTGTCTTTGCCCTCATCACTGCCATTATCGGCAAACAGGCCATGTTCGAGTACGGGTGGCGTATTGCCTTTTTAACGGGGGTGCTCCCGGTCTTCCTGGCCATATACATCAGACGGAAGCTCCCTGAATCGCCTGAATTCGAAAAGGCCAAAGAGAAAGGAGAAATCGAGAAGGCACCATTCTGGAGCCTCTTCAAACCTCCGGCCCTCTGGGACTTTATCCAGGTATTCTTCTTCATGTCAGGCCTTTTCCTCACGGATTACTCGGTCTATGGATTCCTGCCGAACCTTTTGACCCTCGGCGGCAGAGGCTTCGATCCGACCACCTACAGTCTTGTCTACGGCTTTGCCCTGTTCATGGCGTTTCTTGGCTACAACTTCTACGGCTGGCTTTCGGACATCGTTGGAAGAAGAATCCTGACCATGTGGTACTGCGCCTTCCTGGTCGCCTTCGGCATCCCTTCCTATTATGTGCTCTACAACGCGGCCCTTGCCCATAACCTGGTACTCGCCATTGCCGGGACAACCATGGCGGCCATGCTTAAACTTGCATGGGGAATCGTGCCGGCCTATCTCTCGGAGAGATTCCCGACAAAGAGGCGTGCCGTGGGGGTCGGGTTCGGCTATTCCTCGGGGGCCCTGCTCGGCGCATGGTTCAGCATCTATGTCTGGTGGGCCCACTCCATCCCCTTTATCAGGGCCATAGAGGGAGAGGACATGTGGCTCTCCCCCGCGGTAATCCTCACCGTCGGTTCGATCATGACCTTCTGCAGCCTCATCTACAGTCCTGAAACGAGGGGCATTGAGCTGGCCGAAGCAGGTGGGATAAAGCGCAACACAAAACCGTGACGGTAGTAAACATCAAGAGGGTAAATTGGAGGGTAAATGACTCCTGGGCTCCAGCCCAGTTCAGCCGTTTCGGCAATTGGTTTGCCGTCAACCATGGCGGTGGTAACGGCATTCCCTCGCGTGCTGGCAACCACGAGGGTTTTGCCGGATGCTGAGGGTGTCGGTTTTTCAAGGTCGATTTCGATGCGAACAACAAAAGGCTGAAGGTTTTCTCCCCTCAGCCTATCACCTTCACCCTGTTTTTCTACCTCTCCCAACGCACCCGGACCAGTTTCTGGTCGTGGGCCCACTGGTAATGAAGATCACCCTTGTGGGCCTTGTACACCTCCCGGCCGAGTTTCTGAGCGAGCTTTTCCTCCGTGGTGGAAACGATAAGGACGTTCCCCTCCTGGGATATCTCCATGACCCGGCCGAGCGGGTTCTTTACCCTCGCCCTGGCCTCTCCGTTCTTGATGATGTCGAGGATTTCCGCCTCGTGCTGCCGGAAATAGTCACCGGAAAAGGTCGCGATCCCCGCCGGGAGGTTGTCCTCCATGCGCCGGCAGGCAGGGCAGGTCCCCCGGCGCACGTGATTCTCCGCCAGGAGCCTCTGCGCCTCCGTTTCGTTCACGCACCAGCGTTTATTCTGATAGATCAGGTTGCACCCTTTGCAGACCGCACTCTCCTTCACCCCCTTTTTCGGCAGATAGACGTTCGTGCTCCGCTCGGTCCTCGGCCCCTTTTCTTCATTGGTACTCTTTAACGACAACCTCTTCTTTTCGCCATGTCCTTTTACCGCCATAGGGATACACCTCCTCTAGTTTCCGAATTGGAAACCAGTAATGTCTCATCCGGAGTTTCCGGATGGACACTATCTTAATTCTCCTGCTGATGCCATTATACCATCTACCGGCCAAGCAGTCACTTCATGACCGCAAGCTATCATCCGAACCTGGGCCTGGACCCGGGTACGCAATTCTTTCGACTTATCGTCCGTCAGGCCAGCGGCCATCTGCTTGTGTGCGGATCGAAATCCGCCCCTCTGCCGGGCCGCTCCCTTGATCGCAGGATTACCCTGGCCGGGGCGCCGTCACCCCCCCTGATCTTTAACGGGAGGCAGATCAATTCGTAACTTCCCGCGGCCACACCATTCAGGTTCAAACCTTCCAGGATGACGACGCCGTTGTCGAGCAGGAAGCGGTGAACCTCCCCGTCCCCGTCGAGGCACTCAACGGAAAGATAGTCGATGCCTACCAGTTTTATCCCCGTCTCCACCAGGTAACATGCCCCATCCGGGGTCAGATGGGAATAATCCCCGGAAAACCCCGGCAGGTCCCACAACCGGGAATTATCGGTCTTAAGGAGCAGCCGCTCCTCTCCCTTGAGCGGTAGCTGCTCCAACTCGGCCCGGCCAATCGCCTTTGTGCCTTTAACCTCCGCCAGCAGGGCGTTACCGACAAGGAGGGAAAGTGGAAGCTGGTCAACGGAGAGGCCGTTATCGTTGAAATGGCGAGGCGGATCGAGGTGGGTCCCGCTGTGGGTGGACATGGAGATGCGCGAGACGTTGGCGGCATCTCCCCGGGCAAGCGCCGTCACCGGCTCGATCCGTAGCGGGGGATCCCCAGGGAAGACCGGCAGTTCCTCGGACAGATCAACGGTTATATCGTAGATTTTCATGGTTGCCTCGTGCGAAGGGAAGTAAAAAGACATGCAGTTAAACAGGCCGGTTTATTTTGCGGATGATACGGGAAGGATATCAAAGAAAAAGCCCCATGCAAGCGGGGCTTAATTCATTGCCTGCAATCGGGTCGAAAACCGCGACACCGAGCAGGCGTTATGTGGAAATGAGATTTAATTGCAAGCGTTATTACTTCTTCTTGGCGACCGCATCCTTCAGGGCCTTGCCCGGACGGAATTTGGGGACTTTGGCAGCGGCAATCTTGATCTCCTTGCCGGTCTGCGGATTCCTGCCGGTGCGGGCTTTTCTGCTGGCCACTTCGAAACTTCCGAAGCCGACCAGGGTTACCCGGTCACCTTTTTTCAGGGCGCCGCTTACTGTCGTAATGAATGCCCCTACCGCCTTCTCTGCTGTCGCTTTGGTCAGGCTGGCCGACTTCGCCACCGCTTCTACAAGCTCTGCTTTGGTCATGATATCCCTCCTTCTTTGTTATTAGGCAATCCACGAATAATATAGCCGGAAAATTTGCGTTTGCAAGGCTTCCAGCAAAAAAAATTATTTATAATCAGCAATGGCGTGCTTTCAACCGGTACGCCTCGCTCGTTTATTCTCCCCCGCCGGATTTAACGGTGTCACCGTCATAGGCAGTAGGCTCGGTGCCGCTGATGAAGCATTCCACCGTGCTCCCTTCGCTCCCCTGCCTGGCCAAATGGCCGGTGCGCGGGTTTATCAGGGCAAAGGTCACATTCTCCGGAGGGGCAAAATCCTGGGCCGGCTTTCCGGCCAGTGCCCTTTGCATAAAGCTGGTCCAGATCGGAGCTGCCGCCTGCCCGCCCGAGCCGCCGGAACCGAGTGATCTTTCCTGGTCATATCCAACCCAGACCCCCGCCACCAACTGGGGAACGTAACCGATAAACC
>JBGPID010000329.1:0-3769 GCA_041484725.1 Geobacteraceae bacterium
GCCGGATTCTCCATCAATACCCTGACTATGTTCGCCCTGGTCATCGTCATCGGTCTGCTTGTGGACGACGCCATCGTTGTGGTAGAGAATGTGGAGCGGATCATGTCCGAGGAGGGCCTGTCGCCCCGTGATGCCACCCTCAAATCCATGGGGCAGATAACCGGCGCCCTCTGGGGCATTGCCACCGTGCTGACGGCGGTCTTCCTGCCCATGGCCTTCTTCGGCGGTTCCACCGGCGTCATCTATCGCCAGTTCTCCGTCACCATCATCTCCGCCATGATCCTCTCGGTGCTGGTGGCCATGATCCTGACCCCGGCGCTGTGCGCCACCCTGCTCAAGCCGGTGGCAAAAGGGCATCATGCCGGTGAATCCGGCTGGTTTACCTGGTTCTTTCCCCACTTCAACAGGCTGTTCGACTTCTGCAGGACAAAATATGAGGGGATCGTCGGCCGCTCCTTCGGCAAGCCGCTTCGCTACCTGGTGGTATACGGCGCCATTGTCGGTGTCATGGTCTATTTTTTCCTGCGTCTCCCCACATCATTCCTGCCCGATGAGGATCAGGGATTCCTCATCTGCCAGATCCAACTGCCGGCCGGGGCCACCCAGGAACGGACCGTCCAGGTGATAGGACAATTGGAGCGACATTTCCTCGAAGATGAAAACAAGACGGTGGAGGGGGTAATCACCGTGGCCGGGTTCAGTTTTGCGGGTCGGGGCCAGAACATGGGGCTGGCGTTTGTGAAACTCAAGGACTGGAAGCTGCGCCGGAGCACAGACCTGAAGGCGCCGGCCATTGCCGGCCGGGCCATGAAGGCGTTCTCGCACATCCGTGATGGCCTGGCATTCGCCTTTGCCCCACCGGCGGTGCTTGAACTGGGTGTAGCCAACGGCTTTGACTTCCAACTGCAGGATCGTGCCGGCCTGGGACATGAAAAGCTGATGGAGGCCCGCAACCAGATGCTGGGGATGGCAATGAAAGACCCTAAATTGGTCGCCGTGCGCCCCAATGGCCAGGATGACTCCCCCCAGTTCAAGCTCGATATCGATGATGTGCGGGCCGGCGCCCAGGGAGTGTCGCTGGCGGATATCAACAACGTCCTCTCCACCGCCTGGGGGAGTACCTACGTCAACGACTTCATCCAGAACGGCAGGGTCAAGAAGGTCTATCTCCAGGCAGAACCAAAGTATCGGATGCTGCCTGAGGATATCAGCAGCTGGTATGTCCGTAACCAAACCGGTGACATGGTGCCGTTTTCGGCCTTTGCCACCGCCCGCTGGCAGTACGGCTCACCCCGCCTGGAACGGTATAACGGCATACCGTCCTGCGAGATACTGGGACAGGCAGCGCCGGGGGTAAGCACCGGCGAAGCAATGGACAAGATGGAAAAGATGGCGGCCCAACTGCCAACCGGGATCGGGTACGAATGGACCGGCCTCTCCTACGAGGAGAAAAAAGCCGGTGCACAGGCGCCGGCACTCTACGCCATCTCGCTCCTGGTGGTGTTTCTTGCCGTGGCGGCGTTGTATGAGAGTTGGACCATCCCCTTTGTCAACCTGCTGATGCTGCCGCTCGGCCTTGTGGGAGCAGTTACGGCGGTCACGTTGCGGGTGCTTCCCAACGATATCTATCTCCAGATCGGCCTGCTCACCACCGTGGGACTTTCCACCAAGAATGCCATCCTGATCATCCAGTTCATCAAGGCTCAGCTGCATCAGGGCCATGAATTGGTCGAGGCGACCCTGGCGGCGGTGAAAATCCGGTTGCGGCCGGTCATCATGACCTCCCTGGCGTTCTTTTTCGGCACGCTGCCGCTGGCCTTGACCCGCGGGGCGGGGGCCGGAGCCCAGAACGCCATCGGCACCGCCGTTACTGGTGGACTGCTCTCGGCGACATTCATCGACCTGATCTTTATACCGTTTTTCTTTGTGCTGGTCTCACGACTGTTTGCAAGGAAAAAGGTTGCACATCCGGCAGGAAAACCCGTCGCTATCGTCAACACCCAGGAGTTGAACTGACATGAAACCTATCATACGAACGATGACAGCCCTCTGTCTCCCTCTGGGAGCGTTACTCTGCCTTTCCGGATGCATGACCATGGCCCCGAAATACTTCCGGCCAGCCGCGCCGGTACCGGCGGCCTGGCCGACCGGCGCCGCCTACAAGGCGAACGCGGCCAAACCGGGCGATCCTGTGACCGCCGAGATCCCCTGGCGGGAATTCTTTGTTGCCCCTCAACTGCGGAAGGTGATCGAACTGGCCCTGGCCAACAACCGCGACCTGCGTGTAGCGGCCCTCAATATCGAAAAGACCCGGGCCATGTACCGGATCCAGCGGGCCGAGCTGTTTCCGCAGATCGACGGCATCGCCGCAGGGAGCGTGCAGCGTCTCCCCGCCGACCTGTCCGGCACCGGGCAGGCCCTCATTGCTCGCCAGTACAGCGTCGGCCTGGGGGTCAGCGCTTACGAACTGGACCTCTTCGGGCGGGTGCGCAGTCTGAAGGACCAGGCCCTGCAACAGTTCCTGGCCACCGAAGAGGCCCGGCGCTCAGTCCAGATCAGCCTGGTGGCCGAGGTGGCCAACAGCTGGCTGACCCTGGCCGCTGACCGTGAACGGCTGAAGCTGGCCAAGGACACGCTGGAGAGTCAGCACTCCTCCTACAACCTGATCCGCCACCGTTTCGAGGCCGGCGCCTCGTCACAGCTCGATCTGCGCCAGGCCCAGACCCGTGTGGATGCGGCACGGGTGGATATCGCCCTTTTCACCGCCCAGTTGGCCCAGTCGGAGAATGCCCTCAACCTGCTGGTGGGTACACGGGTGCCGCCGGAACTGCTGCCAATCAAGCTGGGTTCGGTAACCGTTATCAAGGAGCTCGCCCCCGGCATGCCCTCCGACGTACTGTTGCGCCGCCCCGACATCCTTCAGGCCGAACACAGCCTCAAAGCGGCCAACGCCAACATCGGCGCCGCCCGGGCCGCCTTTTTCCCCCGCATAACCTTAAGTTCAAGCATAGGTACCGCCAGCGTCAAGCTGACAGACCTTTTCCTGCCCGGTTCGGCGCTCTGGAGCTTTGCCCCCCAGATCAGCGTGCCGTTGTTCGATGCCGGCAGCAACCGGGCCAACCTGGACGTTGCCAAGGCGGAACGCGACATCGCCGTTGCCCAGTACGAAAAGGCGATTCAGACCGCATTCCGGGAGGTGGCCGATACACTGGCCAGTTATGGCACCCTGGGGGAGCAACTGGCGGCGCAACAGTCGTTGGCTGAGGCGACTGCTGACAGTTACCGTCTGTCCGTGGCCCGCTATGACAAGGGGGTGGACAGCTACCTGGTTGTGCTGGACTCCCAGCGTTCCACGTACAGCGCAGAGCAGGACCTGATCAATGTCCGCCTGGCCCTGTTGGCCAACCAGGTGACGCTCTACAAGGTATTGGGCGGGGGTGGAGAAGGTGATGTAAAACTAAGTTGCGATCAAACGTATTCAATTGATGATTTAATTTAAACAAAATACCGACGGTGGGGAAGCAAAGGCGATGGTTTTGAGATCGGCCGGCATAACCAACCCGTGGCAGATAACTGATGTCCTACAAAAAGACCGATAGATACATAGAAAAACCATTTCTCTATTTACTCGCGCTATCTCTCCTGCTGCATACTGCGCTGTTCATGGTTATCATTTTTCTCCCACAGGAGAAGAAGGTTGCCAGGGAAGAACCGGTAATGATCGATTTGCAGGACCTCCCCCCAAGCAAGGAGGCCCCGGCCAGGGAAA
>JBGPID010000330.1:0-3732 GCA_041484725.1 Geobacteraceae bacterium
AATCTGCACACAATAATCAGCCAGGTATCCGGCACATCCGCCCAAGCGGCTGTTTCAGCACACCAGCTCCATTCCATTGCCGAGCGGATTGCCACCGGAACCGATGATGTAGCGGCCCAGACCGGCACCATTGCCACTGCCGGCGAAGAAATGTCGAGCACATCGGGCGATATCGCCCGAAACTGTCAACTGGCCGCCGAGGGGGCGCAGCGTGCCTCGCAATCCGCCCAGAACGGCTCGGCGGTGGTAGAGAGGACCGTAATGGTGATGAGCCAGATAGCCGAGAAGGTGCAGGAATCGGCCAGAACTGTCGAGAGCCTGGGGGCGCGCAGCGATCAGATCGGCGATATCATCGGCACAATCGAGGACATTGCCGACCAGACAAACCTGCTGGCATTGAATGCGGCCATCGAGGCCGCCCGGGCCGGTGATCAGGGGAGAGGATTCGCTGTGGTCGCCGACGAGGTTCGCGCGCTGGCTGAACGCACCACCCGCGCCACCCGCGAGATCGGCGAAATGATAAAAGCTATCCAGAGCGAAACCAGAGGCGCAGTTGCAGCCATGGAACAGGGGGTACACCAGGTCGAATCAGGGACAATGGAAGCGGCCCATTCAGGCGAAGCACTGCGGGACATTATGGTGCAGGTAAACTCCGTGGCCATGCAGGTCAGTCAGATCGCAACCGCCGCCGAGGAACAGACCGCCACCACTGGAGAAATTTCAAACAACATGCACCAGATCACCGAGATTATCCGGGCAACGGCCCATGGCGCCCAGGAGTCGGCCACGGCCGCCAGTTTGATGAACGGCTATGCCGAAGAGTTGACAACGATTCTCGGGAAATTCAAGCTGGATGAGGATGTGCCACTTTCCATCAGCAAGGCCAAGAGCGCCCATATGATCTTCATCGGCAAGATAAAGGCCCATCTGGACGGTTCAGCACGCATCGACCCCAACTTGCTTCCCACCCATCTGACCTGTGCGTTCGGAAAATGGTGCCAGGGGAAAGGGCAAGAAGCATGCGGCCATCTTGGCCATTTCAGGGAGATAGATGCGCCGCATGCCAGAGTTCACGAGCTTGGCAAGCAGGCTGTAAATACATTCAACTCAGGCGACAGGAACAAGGCGATACAACTCTGCGCAGAAATGGTGTCAAGCTCTGAAGCCCTGCTGGGAATATTAGACAAACTGGCTCTTAACTACAAGGAGAGTAACAATAGTAAGGGAACTCTGGCGGGGCATTCCTGAAATATTGAGCGTCATGCAAAGCGGTGTAACATGGCGGATGGATGTTTTACTAAGCAGTTCGACGGCTAGTCACCCTACCTCCGCATATTCCCGTTCGCGGAATTCGACTCCCAGCGCATCCGCCAGTTGTTTTACCGCGTCGATGTTGATCCCGGGAACGCTGACGGCGCTTGCCACTACCCGGGGGATATGTTTTTTCGCCTCCTTTAGAAAGTCGCGGATGCCGCCCCACGCCTCTTCTCCGAACGGCGAATTGCACAGCCGGGCGTAGGTCTCCGCGTCGGCCGCGTTGAGACTTACCGAAATGCAGTCGATCAGCCCCGCCAGTTCCGGGAGGATATTCCTGGCGTAGACCAGGTTCGCCTGGCCGTCGGTGTTGATCCTGACCATGGCCCCGCTCTTTTTCAGCTCCGTTGCCACTTCCTTGACCAGGTCGAGCCGAAGAAGCGGCTCGCCGTAGCCGCAGAATACCACCTCAGCGTAATCCCGGTGTTCCCGGACCGCCGCCATGACTTCGGAATAATCGGGTTCGTGATCAAGTTGCAGATAATGCCCCTTCACCGTAAAATCGCCGAATTTGGCGCAGAAAGAGCAGCGGTTGGAGCAGCGGTTGGTGATGTTCAGGTAGAGGGAGTTTCTGATCCGGTAGGCTATCCGCGCACTCTGCTCGGCCGTGCCGATGCGGAACAGCCGCCTGGCGTTGAGTGAGGTGATGCGCCCCACATCCGCCAGGGAAAGTCCCTTCAGCTCCGCCACCCTTTCCGCGACCAGCCTGACATATGCAGGTTCATTCCGTTTCCCCCGGTAAGGGAGCGGGGCGAGATAAGGGGAGTCGGTCTCTAGCAGAAGGTGCTCGATCTTCACCCCCCGGACCACCTCCCGGAGCGCCTCGTTGGCGGCAAAGGTGACCGTTCCGGGAATGGAGATGAAAAAGCCCATCTCCACGCACTCCCGGGCCATGGCCAGGTCGCCGGAAAAGCAGTGGAGGACACCCCCTGCCTCCGCCCCGTTTTCCTCCCGCAGTATCCGCATGGTCTGCTCATGGGCGTCCCGGTCATGGACGATGACCGGCAGGGAAAGCTCCCGGGCGAGCCGGATGAAGCAGCGAAAGACCCTCTCCTGGTCCTCCCGGGGCGAACGGTCGCGATAGAAATCAAGACCGATCTCGCCGATGGCAACCACCTTCGGATTACCAGCCGCCATCTCCTTGAAGATGGCATAGCATTTGTCGGTGACCCGCATGGCGTCATGGGGATGGACCCCGACCGCGCAATAGAGTTGGTCATAACAGGCGGCCAGAGCACAGGCCTCCCTGCTCGATTCCAGGTCCCCCCCGGGAACAACGATATGGGAAACCCCTGCCTGGGCGGCGCGCTCGAGCATCGCGGCAAACTCTTCATGGAACTCGCGGCCGTATATATGGGCATGGGAGTCGATCAGGAATGGTTCTGCATCCATAGCTTAATCCTTATCCTGTTTATTCGACTGCTGAAGGCGGCCATAGAATCCCTCCCGAGCAGGTTATACGTTCTTCCCCGTCATCCCGGCGTTACCCGGTTGCGGCCGTCAGCCTTGCTTGCGTAGAGGAGTTTATCCGCCCTTTTGATCACCTTCTCCAGGTTTTCGTCGGGCGCAGCAATGGTAGCGCCGACGGAAATCGTCATGCGCAGGGTATGCGTCCCCACCGGGAGCCCAGACCGTTCCACCAGCGACCGGTATCGTTCGGCTATCGCATGCAGTGTTTGCGCATTCGTATTGGTGATCACGGCGATGAACTCCTCTCCCCCCCACCGTCCTACGAGGTCCGATGACCGTGAACAGTAGAGAAGGGTCCGGGCTATCATCTTCAGCGCTTCATCGCCAATATCATGCCCGTACCGGTCGTTTACCTCCTTGAAGTGGTCGATGTCCATCATGACCACGCCGAACTGCCAGCCGTACCGCGTCATCTCATTGGCCTTTATCTGCAGGTTCATATCCACATAGCGTCTGTTGGCCAGGTCGGTGAGAGGATCCAGGAAGACCTTGTGCTGAAGTTCCTCAACCAGTTGGAGGGCGTTGATTTTATCGGTGTTGTCGCTGAATATCTCCACGGCGCCGACGATCTTCCCCCTGCCGTTTATGAAGGGGGTCGCCCGCACCAGCACAGGGACCCTGTGTCCGTCTTTATGGGATAAATGTACTTCCGCCTTTTCCTGTATACCTGAAGAGATGACTTTGAGAAGCGGACATCCCTGCTGGCAGAGATGGTTCCCCTGATCATCCACGTGCATCAGAATATTGTCCCAGCAGTGGGAACCAATGACTTCATCTCCCGCATAGCCGGTGATTCTTTCCGCCCCTTTGTTCCAGTAGATAATTTCCCTGTCCCGGTTGACGAAATAAACACCGTCATGCAGGTTGTCGAGAAGACGCTTGTAAAAGTCGAGGGTAACCTTCATGGATATCAATCTTTCCCGGTGATTGCAGGCCGCACCGATGCTC
>JBGPID010000331.1:0-3707 GCA_041484725.1 Geobacteraceae bacterium
AAACCTCCGGAAACATACTATAACCTTCCCATGCCCATAGAAAAACACTTCGACATCCCCTTCATCGCCGCCCTTGCCCTGCGGGAAAAACAGATCCAGCAAAACTACCGCCCGATCATCGCGGTGCACAAGTGGTTCGCCTGTCGGCCCGGCACGCTGTTCCGTGGACTTATCCTCTCCGAATACAGCGACAGACCGCTTCGGGAGGCGTTCTACTCCTCCAACGGCCTGAAGGGCATTACCATCGCCGATCCGCCAATCTCATTGACACCGTTTATCGATTGATGTATCGTTATACAAAATAGCAATCGATAGGGGGCATGATGGAAGCAGTTAAAATTTCGCCGAAATTTCAGGTAGTCATCCCCAGGTCAGTGCGGGAAAAGCTGCACTTGGTCGCCGGACAGAGGATGCAGGTTGTGGCTTACGGCAACAGGATTGAACTGATTCCTGAACGGGAAATCACCGAGATGCGCGGTTTTCTCAAGGGGATTGACGTTACTGTTGAGAGAGAGACGGACCGCGTATGAATGTGGTTGACTCCTCCGCATGGCTTGAGTTTTTCGCGGACGGACCGAATGCGGCCGAGTTCGCCCAACCTCTTGGGGAGAGGGATTCCCTCATCGTCCCGACCATCACGATCTATGAGGTTTTTAAGGTGGTCTGCCGCCAGCGTGGAGAGGACGCGGCTCTGCGGGCGGCGGCGCTGATGCAGCAGGGGAGGGTGGTTGAACTGACTCCTTCTCTGGCCATGGTGGCTGCAAGAACTAGCCTGGAACTGGGTCTGCCGATGGCTGACAGTATAATTCTTGCAACGGCGAGGCTTCACGATGCGCTTCTCTGGACCCAGGACGAGCATTTTCGAGATCTGCCCGGTGTGCGCTATTTCCCGCGATAGCAAATAGGAGAGTGGCAGATGTCCGATGCCATCCCAGGGAAACATGTTGGTCGCTTCTACAAAATCCATTTTATGAATCTTTTAGCCCTCCTGTGAACCCCATTCAACAACGAAAACCAACTTATTGCAAAACCTCCGGAAACATACTATAACCTATCCATGTCCATTGAAAAACACCAGTGTTTTCCTGAATTGGCCGGCAAGTTAAACGCAACGCCATGCTGCTAACGGCAGCCCATTATAGTCTCTTAAAACTTCACTCTTTACTAAACATGAGCAAAATGCCGGGCAGCTCTTAATCCAAAACCTTTTTTAAGTTTTCTTATTTGGTTCCGGCTTGTCCGGGTTAGGAAGTGGAGATTTTATGATCCTGTATTCAGATCTTTTTCCCAAAGACAATGAGACATTCTGTCTGCGCCTGGACAGCAAAACCGGCACGCTCCCGAAGGGGATGTACAGCTTTTTCGATTCCCATTGCGACGAACGGAAATGCGACTGCCGCCGCGTAGCCGTCTCGGTAATTAACGAGAAGGGGAAGGACCTCGCCCATATCGCCTTCGGGTTCGATCCTGACGCGGAGGAAGCCGGACCGTACCTTGAGCCGCTCATGCCCCAGTCCCGTCATGCGGAAATGCTGCTGGAGATCTTTACCAATCTGGTGAATACGGAATCAGATTTCCTGGAGCATTTATACACCCATTACCGGCAGGTACGGGAAAAGATCGACGGCAAGAGATACAGGGGGCGCCCTTTCCCCAAGCCGGGGTCGGTTGCACGTGTCCCAGAGGAGACCCCGGATACTGCTGACATGTTCGAGGATTTCAAGGAACTCCTCTCCGCCATGTTACGCAGCAAGCCCCGCCCCGACACAACCAAACGGAAAGTCAAACAACCTTTAATCATCGAGGAACCTGCCATTGCCGGCAACGCCTCACACGATACGGATGACGGCCGGGCCAGGGTCAAAGCCCTTCTTTCCCACATGCAGAGGGATTTGAAGCGGAAAAAGATCTCTGGCCCTTCCGAGGCTGAGAGGGTAATGGATGGGAATCCCGCCCTTGCATTTCCCCTCATCGATCTGCTTGCCGAGGAGGGGGCATGCGAAGCAGCGGACCAAGAGGACCGTATTCATGCCTGCATCATCCTTCTTCGGGCCGTCTTCGAACGTCTGCGGGTCGATCTGGAACGGAGGCGCCCGGAAAGCGCGGCCCTGAACGAGGCGATTCAGAAACATATCGCCGATAAGCTGTTCCATCCCGGTCCCGCCTCGTTTCTCGGCGCCGAAGTGGTGCGCAATCTGGCGGACTGCCGGATGGAGCCGCTGCCGCTTCTTGCCGAGGCCTTTCAGTGGATGATGACTAACTCTTTTGATGAGAAGGTCGTGCCGTTCCCCGGAGCCGACCCCCTCGCCGAAATCCTGCAGGCCATGGCCGGGATGGGGGCGGAAAACGTATTCGACCGGTTTGCCCTTATCACCGACCAGTTCCGGCTGGCGCCCGAGGAGATGCAACTGCGCCTGGCGGCCGAGTTGGCCGTTCACAAATCCCCTGTGCTACGGGAAGTTGCCGGGTTGATGTCATTCCATCCCCTGGCCGGGGTGCGTGACAATTTTCCGGCAATACTGACGGCTGTCGGTGCGGACAAGATTACGCCGGAGACCCTGCGTCGCCTGATCCTGGCTCGCAACTGGCATGCCGACATCGTGCGGGCCGACATCGACAGGACCATTGCCGATGCCCGCCGTGCCGGTGTTCAATGCGCCCAGGTCCGGGAAATCGAAATCACCGAGATACTTGCCTCACCGGTGGACGGCGCCTCCGCCCAGGGGTTCTGGATAATCGGCAGGAACAAGGGGCAGTATGTGGTCGCCTCCATCCTGGTTAAACTTTCGGAGGGAATTCTCGATGCATGGGTGACCCCTTCCATGCCCGCCGCCGAAATGAAAAGGATGTCCCAGGCATTCAAGGCGGATGGGGGAGCGCAGCCGGTTACAGCCTGGCTGCTGGAGCGGATGGTCGGCCATGGCCTCGCGACTGGACTTTGCCGGAATACGGCTGTGCCGGTGGGCCTTCTGGAGGTGGTTGAGACTCTGGGAATTTCCGGCTGGAAGCCGGAGTTGGTCGATCCGGGAAAACTGCTCGTTTCCCTGCGGCAGGAACTTGCTCCGCGCATGGCGGCCGTAATTGGCAAGGTGCTGGCCGAGAGCGAGTCGTGGCCGATGTCGCTGCCGTTTGCTTCATCCTGGTTCGAGGACGACAGGGACGTGGATGAACTCCTCTCCCGGCTGCTCACCGCAAAAAGGCTCACCGCCGCGGCTTGCACTTGTGCGGTGGATGCGGTGGTCAGAGACATACTGCAACCGCGGCGGTCCCAATGGGTGGAACGCCTGGCGCTCACTACTCTCTGGCTGACGGCGGCAACCGGCAGGCCGCAGCTGGCCCCGGAGAAAATGCTGCTGGTCGCCGAGCAGGTCGCCGCGGCGGAAAGCCTTGGCGGTGCCGGACTCATGCGCGGAGTGGCGCAGATGACGGTTAATGCTTTTCTGGCGCGCAGGGCAGAGGAGTAAAGGGAACCTCGCCCTATATGGTGATATCATTTCCCGGAAACAACAAAAGGCCCGAACCGCGGGCCTTTTGTTGTTTGTTTAAATGCCGGATCGGGTTTCCTATTTCACATGGGATTCGGGGTAGGCGTCGATGCCGTGGATGGAGAGGTCGGCGCCGGCGAATTCCTGCTCCGCCGTGAGCCTGAAGCCGACGGTCTTGGAGATGAGCCAGTAGACGATAAAACCACTCACCAGGGCAAAAGC
>JBGPID010000332.1:0-3688 GCA_041484725.1 Geobacteraceae bacterium
CCGGGACCGGTCGGCTCCGGAATGTCCGATGGGATGCCGACGAAGGCCTGGCGGGCATAATTGAATGGGGAAGGGAGTTGGAGCTCGGTTACCCGTGCCCGGTCGAGGAGGGAGATGCCGGTCCGTTCCTCCAGGTAGGTGAATTTTTCTCCTACCGCCAGGGTTGCGGAGGTAATCACCACCGTCTTGAACTTGTCCAGGATAACCGATTTTATCGTTTCCGCTACTTCCAGCGGGGAAGAACAGAGTTTGACAGCCGTCCCTTTGCTCCCCCTGGTCATTTCGAACCAGCGGCAGAACTCTTCTTCGCGGGAAGCAAAGAAACAGAGGTTCTCGATTGCCACCGCCAGTCTCCCCTTTATCCCCTTCAGGTCCACCAGGACGCTGCTCAGCCTTTCCAGCACCTTGTCCGGCAAACGTTCGCAGGCCTTGAAAAAGGCCTGTAATGCGCCGACGTAGTCGGTCATCGCGACGGTCAGCGCCCTTATCCGCTCATCCACCTCCTGCCAGAAGGGGGTAATGTATATTGCGGGGGTCAGGCGCAGCTTATGCTCGCCCTGCTTCATTCCGCCATTTTTCAGGTAGAGCGATAACGCCGTGGCGATGGCGTCCATGGTCTGGGTTACACTGCCGGCGAGGGCGCTCCTCTTCGGGACCAGCCGGGTTTCCAGGATCGCGGCGATCTCCATGTAGAGGTCGTCGAGCGCTTCCGGGACCTCCCGTGAAAGGAGCGCGGAGAGCGCCGGCAGGAGCCCGTGCTGGGCCTTGCGGGGATGCTGAAGGCGGCCGAGGATATTCAATAGCCCCTGCCGTGAGCTCTGTGCGGAGAGAGAACCGGTTGCCACATCTTCAAGATGGTGCCCCTCGTCGAAAATCAGTCGTTCGAATGGGGGGAGAATGGCGTTCGATGCGTAGCCGGTCTCCTGCCGCACCATTACGTCAGCCATCAGCAGGGCGTGGTTGACTACCAGGAGATCGGCGCCGGCCGCTTGCCGGCGCGCCGTATAGAAAAAGCAGCGGGTGTAATGGGGGCATTTGACCCGGCCGCACTGGTCGGCCTCGCAGCAGAGCTCTTCCCATGTCTCATCCCGCGGGATGAACGAGAGGTCGCTGCGGCAGCCGTCCGCGGTCCTGGCGCTCCAGTCGATGATGGCCTGCATCTCCTCTGCTGCTTCATCCTTGAACAGTGCGGGCTCGCTCTTGACCGCCGCCAGCTTGCGTAGGCAGAGGTAATTGCGACGACCCTTCACCAGCACAGCCCGGAATTCGAGCCCTCCCTGCTTCTGGAGAAACGGTATATCCTTTTTCGTCAGTTGTTCCTGCAGGTTGATGGTGTTGGTGGAAATGACCACCCGCTCCCGGTTGCGGACTCCCCAGAGGATGGCGGGGATGAGATAGGCGAGCGACTTGCCGGTGCCGGTCCCCGCCTCAATGACGGCGACCTTATCCGCGTTGAAGGCTTCGGCCACCGCAAAGGCCATGCGGGTCTGCTCTTCGCGCTGTTCATACCCCTTGAGACCTGCGGCGAGGATGCCGGCGGGGGCGTAAAGCCGCTCGATTTCCGAATAGGAGAGTTGCGCCAGGGTGACCCTGGCGAATGGGCTCACCGCCTGGTAGCAGCGGGAGGCCTCGTTGTCGATGATGTAGAAGCCGACCCCCTGATTGCCGAGTATGGAGGCGACATCCAGGTCGGCCGGAGAGGGGGTGAGGGGACCGGAAGGGTGGTTGTGGATCACTACGTCGCCGAACGCGGTGGCAACCAGGATGGCTGCCACTGCGTCCCGGTTGCCGCGGGCCAGCGGCTCCACTTCGACCACCAGTTTTGTCTCGTCGGTGCGTCCCAGGAAGAATACTTCGTTGCCGCCGGTCTCGGCAATAGCGGAGCGCATCTGCAGCAGGGCCTTTTCGGAAAAGTAGCGTTTCATAGCCTTCGAAGATACTATCTTTACCGGACCGCTGCAATAAAAAAGGGGCGGCAGTAGCCGCCCCTTTTTCAGCAAGAGAAATCCGTTACTTCTTGTGACACTCCCCGCACTTGGTCGGCCCCATGTTCTTCTCCTGGTGGCACCCCTTGCAGGTCTTGTGCGCCCACTCCTTGCCGAACCCCTCGATCTTGCCCGGCGCTTTCTCGTGGCAGACCTTGCAGTCTTTCAGGGCTTCCTGATGCTTCTTGTGGGGGAAGGTCACGTCGCCGTTTTTCGCCGGGAAGGTGATGGTGTCGGCCGCCAAGGCGATTCCGGCGGTGAAGAGGGTGAGGGCTGCTGCTGCGATGATCCTTTTCATTGTGCTGCTCCTTTCTTGTTTTGGTAATGTGTGAAACGATTTGTAACTAAAAATAACATGTAACTACCCCCTTCGCTACCGACATCTATATTTATTTGACCCGATGTCGGGTCCCGCAGGAAATGAAGACCTCAAAAAAAGATCAAGGAAAATAAGCGGATACCTGTTAAAATAGATGCATGGAAGATTCAGTGGAAAAACCGGAAAAAACATTCTCTCCCGGCGTGGCGATCGACGGCGCCATGGTCCGCGCCATCCGGGAGGAGAAAAAACTCACCCAGCTCTATGTGGCGAGTGTAGTCGGGGTTACTACCGATACCATATCCCGCTGGGAAAACAACCGTTATCCCACCGTCAGGCGGGAAAATGCGGAAAAACTGGCCGGCGCCCTGGAAGTGGAGCTCCCGGAAATATTGACGAACTGGGCGAGAACGGCGCCGGTTCAGGAGATACCTTCTACGCGGGGAAACGGAAAGAGAAACGCGGCCCTGCTCTTCCTCGCCTTTATCCTGGTTGCTGTGGCGGGGCTCCTTATCTTCAGCCGGTTGTCTCCCCATCCTGTTGCCGCGCGCAAGCTCCCCCGGTTCGGCGCGCCGGGCGAAATAATTCCCGTGCAGATCAAGGTGAGCCGGACAAGCGCGAACAGCGGGGGATTTATCATCAGGGAGCGTTTTCCCCCCGGCTGGCGGCTTGTCGCTTCCCTCCCTCCGCCCGCCGCGTGGCAGGCGGCCGCCGAAGAGGTAAAATGGCTTATTCCCGGCGGCAGCGGTCCGGTAACCGTCTCCTATACGGTGCAGGCCAGCCCCTCATCCACCCTGAACAGCGCAGCGGCGTTCACCGGCAGCATGGTGGCCCGTGCCGAAGGGTTCAGCCGTACAGAAACAATAGGGGGTGACCGGCTAGTCAGAGTGGCCGGTGTCCATTGGGCGGATAGCAACGGTGACGGGCGTATCGACGACGACGAGATCATGCCCGCCTATTATCTGACCGAAGAGATGAAGGGGCTGGGGCTCGACTGGAAAACCATCGAAGCCATCTGGAGTGCCAGAGGGTACGTGTGGGACCGGCAGAAAAGGGAATTTGTGGCGATAAAGTGACGGATTTTAAATTGCCTCTATCCACCTTACTATGGCGTCACCCATCTCTTTCGTATTCACCAGCTTCTCACTATCCTTCTGTTGGTAGATGTCCCGGGTCCGGTACCCCTGGTCGAGGACTTTCGCCACCGCATTGTCTATGACATCGGCAGCCTCCACCATGCCGAAGGAGTAGCGGAGCATCATCGCGGCGGAGAGGATCTGGGCGATCGGGTTGGCGATCCCCTGGCCGGCGATGTCGGGCGCCGAGCCTCCTGACGGCTCGTACATGCCGAAGGTCCCCTCGGCAAGCGAGGAGGAGGGGAGCA
>JBGPID010000333.1:0-3662 GCA_041484725.1 Geobacteraceae bacterium
CTGTTCAAGGTCTCCCTGAGCCATGCCGCTTCCTCCTTCGCAGCCCGGTTCACCCTGAAATTCTTCATCCGGGTCGGCTTCATCGTTAATCCGGCGAGCTTTCCTGAGCCCGGGTCCATCTGCAGGAAATACATCAACCCCAGCTCCCCCCGGTACTGATCATAACCGCCGATCCCCTCATAGTCGTTGATGAAGTCGCCGCAGCCATAGATGATCGGCTTTCCGCAATAGACTTCGATCCCCTTGGCATGATGGGAGGAATGCCCGTGAATAATGTCTACCCCGGCCTCGTCGATGATCATGTGGGCAAATTCCGTCTCCTCCCGCGGGATGCCGTATCCCCAGTTCCCCCCCCAGTGAACCGAGGCAACGACCAGATCCCCCGACCGCTTCACCCCCCGGACCAGCGCCTCGATGTTGCGCGCCGTCCCGGCCGATAGATCGGGTAACAGGTTCACCCCCGGGGTGTCCGGAGCAGCGGCCCACTCAGCCGGGATTCCGCTCGATTCAGAGCCGAATGCGAAGACGATTACCCGTCCCTTCCCCTTCAACTGCACAATCGCGGGAGCCTGACCTTCAAGCTGGTTCATTCCGGCTCCCGCCACTCCGATCTTGGCGTTCTGAAGGGTTTGGATGGTCTCGACAAGCCCCGCATACCCCCAGTCGAGGACATGGTTGTTGGCCAGAGAACAGACGTCGATGCCGGCCGCGGTGATCGCGGGGATGTTTCGTGGCTCCATCCGGTAGTTGATCCCCTTTCCCTTCCAGTAATCCAGACTGGTGGTGACACTGGTCTCCAGGTTGATGATCCGCACGTCCGGCGTCATTCGCTGCAGGATGTCGAGGGCATCTCCCCAGATATAGGAGAAATCTACCGGTTGCGAAATGAGTCCGTTTGTCTCCTCGGCCAGTTCGAAGTAGCGTCGCGCATCCCGAACGTAAGGTTCGTAGATTTGCGGCAAACATGGATAGGGGAGGACCTGGTCGATCCCCCTGCCGGTCATGACGTCGCCGCACATGAAGATCGTGATTGCGCAATGCGAAAGGATCCTGCCCGATTTCCGAAGAATAGTTTCCTCCCCCTGCTCATTGCCGGTGCCGGCCATGCGGCCCCCCTCTTTATGTCGTATGCGGTGAAACGCCCGCTGGAAAGATGGTGCCGCGTGCAGATCGGTTTCATTCGCGATATTCGGCATGCGTGGAATCCCACCTTGCTTCCGGATTGCCTGGTGGGAGACCTGTTGACTCACTTTATAGTTTAGCAAAGGAACCCAGCTTGTACATAGGGGAGAATATAACCTTTATTGAGGTCCGGCGTGGCGTATGGCGAGGTTGTCATGACGCGGAATTGTGTAATAATTGTTCAGAGCGTGTCATGGACCGGACCAGGCTGAATTTGGTCAGGCTATTAACGGGGGAGGGGAGAGTCTGGCAAGGCTGGGACCAATGGCCTGAAAAACAGTAACCGGAGAGGATGCAGAGAAAAACGGACAAACGAGGTTTTCAGAATGATAGTCGTCGAGACCTACAAGGGAAAATCGGTCACCCAGCACCGGGTGGAAATCGTCGAGCGGAAGGGGACGGGACACCCTGACCAGATCTGCGACTCCGTCATGGAGGCGATTTCAATTGCCCTCTCCCAGGAGTACATTAGGGAATTCGGGACAATACTCCACCACAACATCGACAAGGGGCTTCTGGCGGCGGGGAGGGTGGAGAAGCGCTTCGGCGGGGGGAGGGTCGTCCGCCCCATGGAGCTTACCATCGGCGATCGGGCCACCTTCCGGAGTGCGGGGAAGGATATCCCGGTCGGCGATATTGCCGTGGCTGCAGCGAAGAACTGGTTCAGGGAAAACCTGCGCTTCGTCGATCCGGACGCGCATCTCCTTTACCGGGTCGTGCTGGCCCCCGGCTCGGAGGAACTGGCCGACATTTTCGCCCGCCCCGGGGAGGTCAGGGGGGCGAACGACACCTCGGCCGCCGTCGGTTACTATCCGCTGAGCCCCACGGAAATTGCGGTGCTGGAGATGGAGAGGTTTCTCAACGGCAGGGAGTTCAAAATGAGATATCCGGAGAGCGGCGAGGACGTCAAGGTGATGGGTTTACGGCGGGGGAAGGAGCTCGACCTGACAATCGCCATGCCTCTCCTCGCCCCGTTCGTTGCGTCGGAAAGGGTCTATTTTACGCTGAAAGAGGCGATCCTCGGTGAGATGCGGGACTTTCTCGGCAAATGCGCAGGGTTCGGCCGGACTTCGGTCCACTATAATGCCCTCGATCTGGAGGGACGGGGGCTTGGCGGGATCTACCTGAGCCTCCTCGGGACCTCGGCCGAGGACGCCGATTCGGGGCAGGTGGGGCGGGGCAACCGGGTGAACGGCCTGATTTCCATGAACAGGCCGATGGGAACCGAGGCGGCGGCCGGGAAGAACCCCGTCAGTCACGTGGGGAAGATCTACAACGTCCTCGCCCACCGATTGGCGCGGGAGATCTGTCAGGAGATCGACGGGATCAGGGAGGCGTATGTCCTGCTCCTGAGCAGGATCGGTTCTCCCATCGACAGGCCGCAGATGGCCACCGCCCAGCTTCTGCTGGAAAGGGGGAGGAGAATCGGCGAGATCGCCCGGCAGGTGGAGGATATCATCGCCCGCGATATGGCAGGGATCGGCGCATTCTGCGAGGAACTCGCCAGGGGGGAGTACCCGGTCTGCTGACTGTTTACCCTCTGAGAATCCGGGATAAAAGTCGCCACCGTTATCACGCTATTTCCTGTAAACTCTTTGCCAGAGGTAGACGTAGAGCACAACATTGACGACCAGGGCCAAAAAGCCGAGAACGAGGTGCGACGACGGGGTAAAACCGGCAGGGTAGAGAACAGGCTCCAGGTACTGTTCGATGAAGGTGCCGCTGTAGCCCCCCTCCCCCCCGAGCCTTCGGAAGCGGTTTTCCAGATAGGTGAGAGGACAAACCCACCCGCCCAGTTCGATCGCTACTCCCCAGACAACAGCCGGCAGGTGAAGCCAGAGCAGCCACCGGAGGCGAAGCGCTGCAAGCGCGCCGAATACAACAAAAAGAACGAACAGGGTATGGACAAGCACCACCAGATCTGCCAGCATAGCGAAAAGCATCCGTCCCCCCCATAATGCCTGTTGTGAGAATCAAGAATAGCGTATATCCGCTATTATACAATTGAAAAGGTTCAGAACGCTGAGAGCAAGGGAATTCATCCGACCGGACACCGTTGAATTTGGCAAAATACCGGCAGTTGCAATAATAATGATATCCATTTTCAAATTATGTGCTATAATAAAAATACAAAATGAGCAAAAATACGGAGCACCGGTGAGAAAGAAGGTGTCATAAATGAGAAAAACGGAAACGGCATGTAGCGGTCATGCGGCAATAGTAGACAGAGCGTGTAGCAATCTGGGCGTGGGCCACAGCTATTTCGTCAAAAGCAGTGCGACGCTGAAAGACAGGGCTGAGCTCAATATGAAGTCGTGGTTCGGCTTTACAATTTCTTGAATGAGAGCCGTTTAAGCCGGCGTCCATAAACAGGCTGGATGGCCTCTGAAATAACCCGGTTCGCAAAGAGGGATTTCAGGATACGAAATAAAAAGACCTTGCAGCATCCGTTGCAGGGTCTTTTCTTGCCAAGGGAAAGA
>JBGPID010000334.1:0-3652 GCA_041484725.1 Geobacteraceae bacterium
ATCGATGATCTCCGCCGGCGCAACCGTCGAGGTCCCCAACTTACCGACCGCGATCCCCGCCGCCACATTGGCCAGCCGCGCTGCCTCGGCAAAATCCTGACCGGACGCGAGAGCAAGACCCAGAACAGCCAGCACCGTATCACCGGCGCCGGTAACATCATAAACCTCCCGGGCAACGGTGGGGATATGGACCACTGCACCACCCCGCGAAAAGAGCGACATCCCCTGTTCACTCCGGGTGACGAGCAGCGCGTCCAGGTCGAGATCCTCGAGAAGAATCCGCGCCGCCGCCTGCAGGCTGTCGTCATCGACGATGGCAATTCCCGCGGCGATTTCGGCCTCTTTACGGTTGGGTGTGAGGATAGATGCGCCGCGGTATCTGCTGTAATCATTACCCTTGGGATCGACCACCACCGGCACCTTCACCCTGCGGGCGACGGCGATAATACCCGCAAGGGTCTTCGGAGTCACTACCCCTTTGCCATAATCGGAAATCAGAATGACATGGAATTCATCCTTCCGCTTCCCGACAAACTCAATGATCCGCTCCTCAAACTCGGCGGATATCCCTTCTCTGGTCTCACGGTCGATCCGGACAATCTGCTGGTTGGCGACGACAACGCGGGTCTTTTTGCTGGTTGAACGCATCGGGTCTTCAAAGACGCCGCTCACATCGACTCCCTTGCCGGTGAACGCATGCTGGAGGATGGCCCCGTTATCGTCTCCGCCGATGACGCTCAAGGCGGCAACTTTACAGCCAAGGGCCACCAGGTTGTTGATGACGTTACCGGCGCCTCCCAGACGCACATCCTCCCGTGTCACCTCCACAACCTGCACCGGAGCTTCCGGTGAAATGCGCTCGGCCTTACCCCACAGGTACTCGTCAAGCATCAGGTCGCCGACCACCAGAACCCTGACATCGCCTGCGCTGTTAAAGAGCGATTCGACATCCTTACGTTCCATGTAAACTCCCAAAAAGCCGCTTCTCCACCAGGTCGCAGATAATATGGATAATGGTTATATGACCTTCCTGGATCCGCGGGGTATCGTTGCCGGGAACGGTGAGGGCAATCTCCACGCAATCCTTGATCGTACCGCCATCACTCCCCAACAGCCCGACGGTCCTGCATCTCATCTCACCGGCCAGAAGCAGGGCCGTCCGGACATTTGCCGATGATCCGCTGGTGGAAATGCCGATCACCACGTCACCCTCCACGGCCAGTGCTTCAACCTGTCTCCGGAAAATCATGTCGAAGCCGTAGTCGTTGGCGATTGCGGTGAGAATTGAAGTATCGGTGGTCAGCGCTATTGCGGGGAGCGCACGTCGATCCAACTTGAAACGCCCGACAATCTCGGCGGCCAGATGCTGCGCATCTGCTGCCGATCCGCCATTACCCATTACCAGCAGCTTTTTACCGCCAGCCAGCGCCTCCGTCAGCAAGTCGCTGGCAGCGGAAATGGCGGGGGTCAGGTGCCGCTCGATCGAATCGATAACCGCACGATGGTTTTGCAACTGACAACGTATTGCGTCTTCCATCAACTCCTCCAACACTCTTATATCAAGTTACAGGCAAACCTTACCATAAATCGTGCTCTATCCGCCATAAAGCTCTGCCTGGGCGGTGACGATCATCCGCTCCAGTTCAGCGAATGGAATGCTTTCCATGCCAGCAGGGAAGGGTATGCCATCGATACCGGTCACGGCACGCGCATCGGGCATTGTTGCATTAATGTTTGCCAGGGCCTTGCTTATCGCTCTGGTTTCGAACATAAGCGGCAATCGCACAAATCGGATATTCTCGTGAAGGCGGTCAAATCCGGTGCGCGTAAGCTCCCTGTACAGCCGCGCATGTGTCAGTATGGTAAAAAGATGCCCCTGGCGGGCCCCCTGCCGGATAACTTCGAGCTTCAGCCGGAATGTGTCCGGATCAACATCCTTGGGCATATGGATAAGGAAAGAACTATCGTTGCCCCATCTTTCCCGGTATCGGGTGATGCTCCTCTGTACCGCCATTTCCCGCCGCTCAACGGAACCGAACCGGATCTCCTCAAGATAGCAGGCCATCGCTTCCTCGACCCGGAAGGTAAAAAAACCGGCCCGATATGCGCGTCGAGAAAAATCCTTGAGACACCAGAGTCCCCCGTCCATCTCCTCATCAAGGCCGCCGATGATATCATACAGCTGTTTCTTCAGAAGCATCACCGCAAGCGAACCATAGTCCGTCTCGATCGGTTTAGCTGAGGCCCGTCCGCTTTTCACGGGTTTTCCGGCAATGCCATTGAAGAGGCGGGGGACGATGATCCCGGCCTCGTTCCTTTCCCGGGCAAACCTGATCAGGGACTCCAGCCAGCAGCCGTTTACCGTCGAAGTATTGCTGACTATCGCAACATACGGCGACATGGCATGCACAAGGCCCTTGTTGACCGCGCGTACATATCCCTGGTTGACGTTGTTGCGCAACAATACGGCCCGCTGGTCGAGAATTTCGGCGAACTCCTCAAGCAGCCGCTCGGTTTCCCGGTCGCTGCCGTTGTCCACAAGGATAAAGCGGGCAGCAGGCGAATAGTTGATGAGATTGACAAGACAGTTGCGGGTTTCAACCGGTCTGTTCCATACCGTAACGATTATGTCTATTAACGGATTGTCCATATGCCAGGGGGGGAGAGATTTATTTCATGAACTGACCGCGACGGTGCGGAGAAGGTTCAATTCATCGAGCACCTTGCCCGATCCGAGAACAACACAGGAGAGAGGGTCTTCCGCTGTAACCACCGGCAGGCCGGTCTCCTCACGCAGGAGGACATCGAGATTCCTTAACAGCGCTCCACCGCCGGCCAGCACAATTCCCTTGTCCACGATATCGGCAGCCAGTTCGGGAGGGGTCCTCTCCAGACAGATACGCACAGCCTCGACGATGGCGTTGACAGGTTCGGAGAGCGCCTCGCGGATCTCGTCGGAGTTGATAACGATGGTCTTCGGAATGCCGGAGACCAGATCGCGCCCCTTTACCTCGCGGGTCAGCACCTCGTTGCCGGGATAGGCCTCCCCGATTTCGATTTTCATCTCTTCGGCCATCCGATCGCCGATGAGAAGATTGTACTTGCGTTTGATGTACTGAACTATCGCCTCGTCCATCTTGTCGCCGCCGACCCGCACCGATTTGGTATAGACGATGCCGGCCAGGGATATCACCGCCACTTCAGTGGTCCCGCCGCCGATATCGACGATCATGTTGCCGGAGGCCTCGGTAATGGGAAGGCCGGCGCCGATTGCCGCTGCCATAGGCTCTTCGATCAGGTAGACCTCACGTGCTCCCGCGGACTCCGCGGATTCCTTGACCGCCCTCTTTTCCACCTGGGTGATGCCGGACGGCACGCAGATGACGATCCGGGGGCGCACCAGGGTCTTGCGGTTATGCACCTTGTGAATGAAATAACGGAGCATTTCCTCGGTAATGTCGAAATCGGCGATAACCCCGTCTTTCATGGGACGAATGGCGGTAATGCTTCCGGGTGTGCGCCCCAGCATCTTCTTGGCTTCCATCCCTACCGCCAGTACCCTCTTCTGGCCGTTGTTCAGGTTCTGCACGGCAACCACCGACGGTTCCCTGACCACGATCCCTTTCCCCTTCAGATAGACGAGGGTATTGGC
>JBGPID010000335.1:0-3639 GCA_041484725.1 Geobacteraceae bacterium
CGTAGCTCAGCTGGATAGAGCACCTGGCTTCGAACCAGGCGGCCGGGAGTTCGAATCTCTCCGGGCGTGCCAGATAAGAGGAGGTTATGGTTTATGCCATAACCTCTTTGTTTTGTATGTAATCCATGAATAACCGGAGCGATGACCCTTGACTTCCCTTTCCCATTTCCTTTACTCTGGCAAAGACGGAAGTTGATACGAGGTTCATGTGGCGTTAATCGAGGACAGGCTTTACAAGAAGATCAAGCATGCAGTCGGCCGGGCCATTGCCGACTTCGGTCTGATCGAGGAGGGGGACCGGATCGCCGTGGCGGTGTCGGGAGGAAAGGATTCGTATGCCCTGCTCCATATCCTGGAGGCGCTGCGCCGCCGCGCCCCTATCAACTATGAGCTGTTGGCCGTCAATATCGACTCCGGCTATCCCGGCTATCGCGCCGACATCATCGCCGATCACCTGCAGGAGCACGGCTTTGCCCGTCATATGGAGAAGACCGCGCACTATGAGGTGATCAGGGAGAAGCGCCGTCCCGATTCCTCTTACTGTTCCATCTGCGCAAGGCTGAAACGCGGGGTGCTCTATACCCTGGCAAAGCAGTACGGCTGCAACAAGCTGGCGCTGGGCCACCATCTGGATGACTTCATCGAGACCCTGCTTCTGAACCAGTTTTTTGTCGGCTCCCTCAAGGCGATGGCGCCCCGCATGCTGGCCGACAACGGGGTGACGACGGTGATCCGGCCGCTCGTCTATGTGGAGGAGCGGGATATAATTCCCTTTTCCCGCACCAATCGCTTTCCGGTGGTCTGCTGCTGTTGCCCGGTCTGCGGTGTCGCCGATCAAAAACGCAAAAGAATGAAAGGGCTCCTCCATGAACTGGAGCGGGAGATCCCCTTTGTCAAACGGAGCCTGTTAAAGGCCCTGGCCAACGTGCACCCCCGCCACCTTCTCGATGGGGGGCTGAAAAAATGAGACGCCGCCTCACGGACCGTATCCGGCGTTTTTCCATTTCTTCTTTTTTCGTGATCACCTTGGCACGCCGCCGGTCGCGGGCGGCATCGGTCAGGGCGATATAACCGCAGAATATCACCAGCCCGGCGCTGAATATAACCATAGGTTCCATGTCGTCCTCCTTTTCTTTAAGACAAGGATACCCCGCGGGTGTGACAGAATAAGTCGCAAAGTAGAGACCATGGCTGACAAGCGCTACAATGCCTTTTCCGAAGAGCTGAAGCGGCTCTTCGGCTGCCGGGTGCACCGGATATCGCTGGACGCCGGTTTTACCTGCCCGAACCGGGATGGAACTGTCGGGACCGGCGGCTGCATTTACTGCGGCGGCGAAGGGTCGGGTTCTTACGGCATCGCCCGGAATCTGCCGGTCGCGGCGCAGCTCGAGGACGGGAAGGAGGTGATGGTCAGGAAATACAAGGCGAAAAAATTCATCGCCTATTTCCAGGCGTTCTCCAACACTTACGCGCCGGTTGAGCGGTTGCGGGCACTCTATGACGAGGCGCTGGCGGTCGAGGATATCGTCGGTCTCATTGTCGGCACCCGCCCCGACTGTCTCCCTCCCGCAACTCTCGACCTCCTCGCGGAATACGCCCGGAGGAGCTGGTTCTGGCTCGAGCTCGGGCTCCAGTCCAGCCATGACCGGACCCTGCAGGCCATTAACCGGGGGCACGATTTTGCCGCTTTTACTGCAGCGGTGGAACAATGCAAGGAGCGGGGGATAAGGGTCTGTGCCCATGTCATAATCGGGCTGCCTGGAGAGACGCGGGAGGAGATACTTGCGACAGCCGGAATTCTCGCTGGACTCAAGGTTGACGGGGTGAAGCTTCACCTTCTTCACGTCATGCGGGGAACAAGGCTGGAGGAGATGTATGAGCGGCGGGAAATCAGGGTCATGGAGCGGGACGACTACGTGGGGCTCGTCTGCGACTTTCTTGAACTGCTCGATCCTCGGATATCGATCCAGCGCCTGACAGGCGACGGGGGCAGTGACCTGGTCGCGCCCTTATGGTCGCTGGCCAAGTTCGAGGCGCTGAAGGCCATAGATCTGGAGTTGGAACGGCGTGGAAGCCGGCAAGGAAGTGCATTGGGACGTTCAATGTTGAACATTCAACGTTAAACCCTTATACCTCGAACCTTGAACCTCGTCCCTCGCTCCTTAAAACGGATAGCCGAGTCCCACAAACACCGCGGGACCATTCGTCCCAAACCCCACATCTATCCTGCCTACGATATTGGGGCGGACCACCGCCCTGAGCCCCAAGCCGGGGTTGAACTCGAAGTCTCTCCCCTGTGCCTGGCTAATGGACTTCATGACCGAACCGAAGTCGATGAACGGCGCCACTTCCCAGTCCGTGTTGACGTTGAAAAGCTTCCAGCGGAACAGCCTGATCCGCTCCTCCAGGTTTAACAGAAGATAACAGTTATCGATGAACCGGTTGCGGCCGTAACCGCGCAGGGAGTTTTCACCCCCCAGAATGCTCTGCTCGAGGAAAGGTACGCTATTCCCCAAGGTCTGACTGTAGGCGAGACGGATAACTGAAATATAGCGTGCTTCCCTCAGCGGGATGTAGGCTTTGACCTCCCCATCGTAGTGACGGTAGTCGGCGTCGCTGCCGAGAATCTTGCCGCTGACTTCCGCCGTTGCCTTGGCATAAATGCCGGTGGTCGGCATATTTTTCGAGTCCAGGGTGCTGAAGATGAGCGAGAGCCGCTGGGCATGGACGGTAAAACCGTTGATGCCGGGAACCTGCCCTTCATTGAAACTATCGCGAATGAATGGTATTCCGCTTACGGCCCCCTTATGTATCCCGACGTCCCTGAACCGTTCGCCGATCACCAGTTGCAGGTTTTTGACGATGTCATAACCGACGGATATATTAAAACCTTTTTCCTCATCGGTGTAATTGGTTTGCTGCTGCTCCGGTGTGCGCGCCTGGAAACCGAAGAACCGCGCTGAACCGTCGGCAAAGAAATAGGGGAAGGCATTCAACTCCAGCCTTTCATCCATGAATGTCTTGTCGTAGAACTTGGCTTCGTAATCGTAATTGATTGTGGTGGACTGGGCGAGGTTGAATTCCCAACTGCGGGAAGGGGACGGGTAGAAGGCGCCGTAAAGGGAGGCGGTGAACCCGTAGTTCTTGTTATAGTTCATCTGCGGCGCAAAAAGGGTACTTACCTCGTCTTTATTGTTATGGAGGAGGAAGGCGGTCAAGGCGCCGGCGGTGATCCCCTCGTTGGGACTGGAGGCGATGGCCGGCAGCGGGATGGTGACGACCTTGACCGGGTCGCCGAATCCTTCGCCGGTGAGGGGATAGGGCAGCTTGTTCCGTGGAACCATGGAAGTGCAGGCGCTCAGAACGGTGATCAGTGTCAGCAAGAGAATAAAACGATACATTGAGTGTTATCTTAACCATTTAATGAGATTTGAATAATGTTACCAAGTGAGATAGCGGTTCAATCGCAAATTATCAACAAAAAAGAAGGCCATTTATTTATCATCATGGGACTTCCGGTTTCATCCCCAGAGGAGGAGGCCCGGTTCATAGAGTGCGCCGAGGTCGACATGCTTCGGCATGATCCGCAGCATGAAGCCTTGCCGGCCGCAGAATCTGCACTCAATATCACCGCTGAAC
>JBGPID010000336.1:0-3633 GCA_041484725.1 Geobacteraceae bacterium
ATGAATGAGAAGCTTGAAGAGCACCTCAAAGAAATTGAGTACCTAAACACAAACCTGGAAGAACGCATCGCGGAAATCGAAGGGGCAAATCATAAAATTACCGTTCTCGCGGGCGACCTGGAAACCAAGAACGCCAATCTGGAAAAGGCGGTCGCCAAGCTTTCCACCCTTCATAAAGTGGGACTGGCCATCAACTCCACCATGGAGCTAAACAAGCTTTTCAATCTTATCGTAAAGATTACCACGGAGACTTTGCATGCCCAGATCGGTTATATAATCCTCACCGACAAAGAAAAATCGACCCTGAAGGTTACCACCCTCCTCGGTCATGATGTGATATTATCACCGGAAGGGACTGAATTGCCGATGAAGCCGTCCAATGTCTCCACCTGGGTCATTAATAACCGTAAACCCCTTCTCATAGCCGATATCAAGGACGCTCCGGAATTCGACAGATTCAGCGCCCTCGGTTACGAACGCAAAACCCTCATTTGCGCCCCGCTTATGACAAAGAATGAGATCATCGGGACCATAACCGTTGTCAATAAAAGGGACAATTCTGTTTACACTAATGAGGAACTTGAGCTTCTCAACACCATTGCCGCCCAGGCGAGCATAGCCATCAAGAATGCCAAGCTTTACGATGAACAGCAAAAAGTTTATATGAACACTATTCATGCCCTTGTTACAGCCACCGAAGCCAGTGACAGTTATACCCGCGGACATTCGGAAAGGGTGACCCGCTATAGCATGGAACTGGCCAGGAAACTGAATCTTCCCCAGGATCGTCTGAAGGTTATCGAACGCGCGGCCATTCTTCACGACATCGGTAAAATCGGCATAGACATGACTCTGCTGCACAAAACAGATAAACTTACCCCTCCCGATGTATACGACCTCCAGCAACATCCGGTGATCGGCATGAATATCCTTGAACCGATCGAATTTCTCCAGGATGTCAGGATCTGCATCGGACAGCACCATGAGCGTTACGACGGTCAAGGCTACCCCTACAAAGTTCCTGGTGACCGACTGCTCCTGGAATCACGCATACTCGCCATTGCCGACGCCTTTGACGCAATGACCTCGGACCGTCCTTACCGTACGGCACTTCCTGTAAAAAAGGCGATGCAGGAGCTTATCGATAACGCCGGGAGTCAATTCGACCCGGAATTGGTCCCGCACTTCATCGGCCTTGTGAAAAGCGGAATTTTCTCCTTTAAGAATACAGAACACTCTACGATATCCAGGCCCCTCTTCCCGCCGGCCAGTCCTTCCTGAAGCGATCCCTGATTTCCCTGTGTCCACGGCTTGGCAAAGAATTTGCCCCTCCTCCTTAATCGTGTTATTATTAAATCGTGGGTCGGGTCCTCTGCCCGCCACTCTTTGAATAACCCACGAGAGCAAATGGAGTACCATTTTGGCATCACTTCTTCAGGTCCGGGAACTCTCCACACATTTTCACCTGGACAACGGGACGCTAAAGGCAGTTGACGGAGTCGATTTCTCTCTGGAATGTGGAGAAACCCTGGCCATCGTCGGCGAATCCGGATGCGGCAAAAGTGTTACCGCATACTCGATCATGCGCCTCGTCATGCAGCCGGGAAGAATAGAGTCCGGAGAAATTCTCTTTGCGGGGCAGGACATTTTGCGTTTTTCGGAAAAAGAGATGCAGGCGTTGCGCGGCAATCATATCTCCATGATCTTCCAGGAACCAATGACCTCTCTCAATCCGGTTCTAACCGTGGGAAGCCAGATAGCCGAAGGACTCATGCTGCATCGCCGGCTCTCCGGGGACGCGGCCCGCACAGAAGGAATCGAGCTTTTACAGCAGGTCGGCATACCTTCCCCGGCAACAAGGTTCAACGATTATCCCCATCAAATGAGCGGCGGGATGAGGCAGAGGGTCGTCATTGCCATGGCGCTGGCATGCCATCCCCGGCTTCTCATCGCCGATGAGCCGACCACTGCCCTTGACGTAACCATTCAGGCGCAGATACTGGAACTCATCGACCGCTTGAAAAGCGCAAGCGGCATGGGGCTGATCCTGATTACCCATGACCTGGGAATTGTGGCGGAAAGGGCTCGTCATACCGCCATCATGTATGCCGGAAAGGTTGTGGAATACGCTGAAACGGCCGAACTCTTCCTGAATCCTCTCCATCCCTACACTCAAGGGTTGCTGGATTCTCTGCCGCAAAATGCCAATCCCGGTCAACCGTTACACACCATATCCGGCCATGTTCCGGACCTTCTGGCAGATCTGCCGGGATGCGGATTTTGCGAACGCTGTCCAATAAAAGAGTGGCCATGTCTGAAAGAAAAACCGCCCATGTTAGAGGTCGGCGCGGGACATCTGGTCCGTTGCTGGAAGTTCCGATGAGCGCGCCCCTTCTTGAAGCCAGCGCCCTGAGCAGGCATTTTGCCGTCAAATCCGGAGCCTTCGGCACAAAGCAGCTGCTTAAGGCTGTCGATGGCATTGACCTGCGACTCAATGCGGGTGAAACCCTGGGCCTCGCAGGAGAATCGGGATGCGGCAAATCCACGGTGGCCAGACTCCTTATGGGGCTCATGGCGCCTTCGACAGGGGATATCAGGTTCCGCGGCAGAAAACTCGCCGACATGGGCAGAAGTGAAACTTTCACTTTCAGAAAAGATGTCCAGATGGTCTTTCAGGACCCCTTTTCCTCCCTCAATCCCCGTATGCGGGTAGGGGACATTATCGGCGAACCCCTCACGATTCATGGTCTCGCTTCCGGCACGCAAAAGCGGGAGATTGTTGTTAACCTCATGCAGAAAGTCGGGCTGGCGCAGGAACACTTTTCCCGCTATCCCCACGAATTTTCGGGTGGGCAAAGACAACGTATCGGCATTGCCAGGGCATTGGCCGTTTCCCCAAAGCTGATAATCGCCGATGAACCGGTTTCAGCGCTGGATCTCTCCATTCAGGCCCAGATAATAAATCTACTCCAGGAATTAAAAAAAGAACTTTCCCTCTCCTTTCTCTTCATCGCCCACGACCTTTCGGTTGTCCGCCATATGAGCGACCGGATCGCAATAATGTACCTGGGAAAGATTGTCGAGGCCGGGGATCGGGAAGCCGTTTTCAGCCATCAACTCCATCCCTATACCGAAGCGCTCCTTTCCGCCGTCCCCCAGATCAGGCCGGAGCAGCGGAAAAAGCAGATCATTCTGCAAGGCGACCTCCCTTCACCACTTACTCCACCCTCCGGCTGTCCTTTCCACACCCGCTGTCCGTACGCCACCCCACCGCTTTGCACCGAAGTTCCTCCCTCCCTTGAGGAAAAAGAACCCGGGCATCTGTCGGCCTGTCATCTGAGCAAAAAACTGTATCGCTGAAAAAAGCTTTTAGTTGACAAATCCATTGTTCAATTTACTATATAATAAATAGTTATATTAATATTGGAGTTGATCATGGACGAGAAGAACTTTGTCAAAGAGAGAGACTTCCACAACGAGGCGGAAATACTGAAAGTGCTCGGACATCCGATAAGGCTGAAAATAGTTGCCGGACTCTGCAATCAGGAATGCAACGTCAAGCATATCTGGGAATGCCTTGGTCTCCCCCAGGCCACTGTATCTCAGCACCTTGCCCTGCTGAAGAACAAGGGA
>JBGPID010000337.1:0-3620 GCA_041484725.1 Geobacteraceae bacterium
ACTTTATTCAGTAAAGTCTTGATAAGCATTGTCCCGCCTTTGGGAGGTTTGGTAGTTTCTCGCAAAAACCATCATACCCACCTCAGCGGGGCAATGCTCTAATTTTTCCTACCCTCTATCCACAGATTCTGCGGAAGAGGCGAAGATAGATTCTATAAAAAGATCAAGTATTCTGTAGGACGGGCCATTGCCCATTTCGGCCTGATCGAGGATGGTGACCTGATTTCAGTGACAATGAAGAAGGGACTGACCGTGGTAAGGCCACAGCGACGCTTCTCCCTGACCGCTTACCTCGGCATGCTCCAGAAGATGGGATGTGGATCTTTCGTAATCAAAGTTACCTTTGCGTCGCGGGAGGAGTGGCCACAGATAATGGACTCCTTCAACAGGGGGCGAGAGCATCCGGGTTCCATCGGATTCAAATTCGTAATGGGAGTGGTGTGAGAGGTCGTCACACTCTGCAAGGAATACAATAAATATGACCGGGCAAATGAATGGGGTAAAAAGGAGCGCCATGGTGAAAAAGATTGCGGTCAGGGTTATGGCCTTGGCGCTCCTATTCATAGCAGCCCTCTATCTCCTACTAAATGTCGTTCTGAACATCCCTCAGACAACAGGCCACATCTCCAGGATTTTAAGCGATGCGCTCCATCAGCCTGCCACAATTGAGGGGGTGAACTTAGCCGGCGGAACAATAGTTATCCACGGCTTGACCATCGCCAATCCTCCGGAGTTTACCGGCGAAAACCTCCTCTTTGCCCGGACGATAACGGTTACCCCGGCCTGGAGCGCGCTCCTGGCCGGGCGGAAAAACTTCACGGCCATCAGTATCCAGGGGCTAAAGCTCAGCTTCGCTAAAAACAGATCCGGTGCCTGGAACTTTTCCGGTCTGAAAGAGCTTTTTGGGAAGAAGAAAGGCGCCGGCGAAACCTTCATCAAGCGGCTTCTCCTGGAAAAGTCCGCTGTTTCCCTGAACGGCAGGAGGATCACGGACATTTCACTGGCAATAAACGACCTCTCCACCAAAGGATCGACCGGTTCCGGAATCCTTCTCACCTTCAATGATGATTACGGCGCCCCTTACCGCCTTGCGGGAAATGCACGCCTCGGCGTCAATCCCTCTCTGGACCTCTCCCTTAGCGCGCCGTCCCTCTCGTTCAAAGGGTTACAGAGGTTTAAACTACCCCTTGACCCGGAAAAAGGAAAGGGGAAGCTTCTCCTCAGGGTGGTGATGCATGGGGATGAATTCAAACTCGACGGCAACGCCGCATTCGACCAGCTGACCGTACTACTCAAGGGGGAGGATATACCCCTTACGGGAGGCTTCGATTTTAGCGCGGCCTATGACGTTAGGGAGGATACCGCAACCCTGGAGAGATGTGCATTGCAGGTGGACGGGTTGATACGCCTGAAAGCACGGGGAAGAATGGAGAGGGTAAAGAAAGAGCGGGCCTTTACGGCGGAGGTCTCCCATGACGGCATGGATGTGAAGAATCTCTATCTCCTTCTGCCGCAAAAGCTCCGTCGTGATCTCATCCCGGGCGGAACAGTGCTCCCCGGCTTCGTCCGGATGGCCGGCAGCGTTGCCGCCGGTGTGACTTCCGGCCGGGCCACATTTGCCTTGCGCCACGGAAGGCTTAGCAAAGGGGGGCGGATGCTGGCGGAAGAGATTTCGGCCGATGCTGTTCTCGCCAGAGAGAGCATCGGCTGGGGGCTGCGCGGCAGGGTCTCCCAACAGGGAAAGACGTCCGGCATGCTCGTGCAGTTCCTTGATATGCCGGTTAACGCCGGTTTTTCCGACCGGCTGCGCCCCCTCAAAGCCGAGCTCCCCTCTTTCTCCGCCCACATCAACGGCATTCCGGTCAAGGGGGATGTGAAATACCTGGCCGTTGCGCCGGCTCCCCTGACCTTCCGGCTTGACCTGCCGGAGGTCCCTCTGGCCGTTCTCGCCAGCTCGTTTCCCGTAAAGAATATGGAATTTGCCAAGGGTTCCGCGTCAGCCTCTGTCCGGGGCTCCGGCCGCGGAGCCGGAGAATTCCGGGGGGACATTTTTGCCAGGCTCAGCAACCTCCAAGGAACGTACGCAGGGAAGAAGTTTGCGCTTGCCGATCTCTCCACCCGGGCTGCCGCGAGCTTCAGCGCCGGGAAGATTGCGGCAACAGGCTCACTCAAGGCCGGCGGCGGGCTCTATGACGGCAAAAAACTCGCGGCATCGTTTGCCTACCGGATCGCGGAGGGCCTAGTTACCCTGAATGGCGGCGACTGCGCGGTGGACCAGACCCATATCAACTTCATGGAAATAGGCGGTGCCATACCCAAGAGGTTTTCCGCAGCAGAAGAAAGCAGAGTCCCCATTAACCTGCATTTCACCGGCATCAGGTGCCGGCAGGACGACAGCGGCGTTGACGGCCTTTCCGGAAACATGAATGCCTTTCTGGTCTCAGACGCGGGTAGGCGCCTGCTGGAGGGGGATGGGGCCATTAGCGCACCAAGCCTCACATACAGGGGAAAAGGAGTCGGCTCCCTGGCGGCCCGCATTGTTCTGGCAAAGGGAAAGGGGACCGCAGTTGTAACGGGAAAGATACTGGGTGGCGATCTGACCGCTTCGGTAAACGGCGATCCGTTTGCCACGCAGCGAAAGGCCGTGTTTACGGTGAACCTGGCCGGAGTGCAGGGCGCCGGATTGGCTGATGTTCTGGGCAAGGCCCAGCCAGTGCAGGTTTCCGGGGGGGTGCTGGCGGCTTCGGGCACAGGGGATTACAGCGCCAAAAATGGTCTGGCCTGCCGCATGACCATAACCGGCAGCGATCTTGCCCTCTCCGGCAAAAAAGGCAGGACTCTCCTGACGGAAGGGGGACTCAAGCTTGATGGCGAATGGGGGGAAGGCAATCTTCTGTTAAGAGAGGGAAAGGTCACCGTCGGCAAGGAGACGGCAGTTTCGCTGCGGGGTAAAATAGCTTATGCGGCCTTACCGGAGAGGGATGGGGAAATTGCCCTGGCGCTCCCCAGGGTTTCCCTGACCGCGCTTTTCGATGCGTTTGCCAATATACTGCCGCGTTCATTGCAGGAGGCAACCGCGGCGGGAAAGGTGGCTATGGACGGAACGATGCGGATCAAGGGGAAACATGCGGCAATGACCGGCCAGATGACCTTCGAAGGGGGATCGCTGGAGGTCCCCGCCCAGAAACTGAGCATCGTCGCCATTAACGGCACCATTCCCTTCTCCCTTGATTTCAGCGGGAAAGCCGCGTCGAAGCCGCCGGAAAAACTGAGCTCCAGCAAGGGAAATTACCCCAGGCTCTTGCAGGCCATGCAGCAACCGGTGATAGAGAGGAATATCCTCAATATCGGCAAGATCCGTTTCGGCACAACGGAATTCGCGACAACCACATTGGCCATCCGCGCCGGCAACGGCCTGACGGAGATATCGTCGCTGACGTCGGGACTTTTCCAGGGGGCCCTGCTCGGTCGCGGCTTTTTCCGATACCAGGGGGTAGCACAGTACGGCGCCGATATCCTTGTCCATGACTTGAGCTTACGGGAGGTGTGCAACTCGTATCCCGCCATCAAGGGGTACCTCTCCGGCCGGGTGGACGGATTTGTCAGTCTTTACGGAACGG
>JBGPID010000338.1:0-3619 GCA_041484725.1 Geobacteraceae bacterium
GGTAGCCATTGCCCCAAGGATGATCATCCCCAGCAGTATGGCGGGCCACCACTCCCGCAAAGAGGGGCTCTGCACCTTGCCCGGCCCCATGTCGAGCATCATGATGACGAAGAGGAAAAGGACCATGATGGCGCCAGCGTAGATGATCACCTCGAACACGGCCACCAGCGGCGCTCCCAGCAGATAGAAGATGCCCGCAAGGCCGAAGAATGAGGTCGCCAGGAAGATGATGGCATGCACCGTGTGACGGTCGGTTATGGCCAATAATGTCGCTATCACAACCACCGCCGCAAGGATGTAGAAAAATATCTGTTCCATAAAATTTCCTTACGGCAAGAGCCCCCGCGGATCGGTTGGTGGTTCCTCATCCGGGTTCCCGCCGCGCGGATTGACCACACCGATCCCCGCATGCCGGTAGAAGTTGTACCCCGGTTCCTTGCCGCAGCCGTCGATCAGGAGGTCCTCCTTCTCGTACAAGAGGTCCATGATATCGCGCTTGCAGATCTCATATTCCGGGGTCATCTGGATTGCCATGGTCGGGCAGGCCTCGGCGCACATGCCGCAGAAGATGCAGCGGGAGAAGTTGATGCGGAACCATTCCGCATAACGGCGTCCGTTCGGTTTCTCGGCCGCCTGCATGGATATGCAATCCACCGGGCAGGCCGCGGAGCAGAGGTAACAGGCGACACAGCGTTCCTCGCCGTCAGGGTCACGGGTCAGGACCATGCGCGCCCGATAGCGGGGACAGGGGACCCGCTTCTCCTCCGGGTACTGGATAGTCAACGAGCGGTGGCACATATGCTTCCAGGTTGTCCAGAGGCCCGTAATGATGGCTTTTATGTCGGTAAATATGGTCATGCTGAACCGTTTCACAAGGAGATTTGCAGGGATGACGGTGATGCCGTCACTTATTTGTCCAAATTATTTTACAGGGAAATTGTCGTTATAAAAGCTCCGGCGCCATGGGTATTGGGAAAACACCCGCATGCGCACCTCCTCCATCTTAATGAAGAAATACATATATATGTATCCAGAACGGCAAACGCTCCCGCAAAGCCGTAAAGAACGCAAAACATCAAGGGGTTATTAGTTATGACATAGCCGATGTTGCCCTTTACGGAAGCAGGCGGATAACCCTCTGTTCATCATAATTGTGGTGAATTTTATTACTGAAATATCATCCGACAGATTGCCGTTTATCTGATGCAGCTCAGTTTTTCAATCGGTACGTCATGAAGACAGGGAGCAAAGGGGATCTCCGACCATTGCCCGTCAAATTATGACGAAGCTGTTATACATTGGCTTCCTTCAATCGCTGAGCCTTTTTCAGGAGAGCAGCAGTAAGGGGGTGTACGTTGTTTTCGGCATAGATTAGAGCGGTATTCCCAGCCAGGGTTCGGACATGAGTGTCGGCGCCCGCGCTCAGCAGAGCATGAACGGTGTGGTTGCAGCCATAGATCGCCGCCAGCATTAACGGAGTGCGCCATTCTCTGTCGCGCGCATCGACCTGGGCGCCTTGAAGCAGCAGGAGTTTCACCACTTCCACGTGCCCATTTGCAGCGGCGTAATGGAGAGCCGTTTTTCCCTTCTCACTCTGCGCATCCACCTCGGCCCCCCGGTGGAGCAGGTCCTTAACTGCTTCGAGATCGCCTCCCTTAGCCGCGTCAATGAGTGGAGTGTGGCCGTGCCGGTCCTTTGCGTTTACATTCTGCATGATTTCCTCCCTCTATCAGATAGGACTCCCATGCCGCGCCACAGTTTCCATCATCCCTTACTTTACTGCGCATATTTACAGCAATAATTCTCATGAAAAGGTTTGACGGAATACCAGAAGCCAGCCGGTCACTAGTATATTCACCAATGCCAGCGGCGTCAATAGTTTCCATCCGAAAGACATCAATTGATCGTATCTGAGCCTGGGCATTGTCCCCCGCACCCAGATGAAAATAAAGGCAAATACCATTGTTTTAAGGAAAAACCAGACCATTGGCGGCAACAGCGGTCCATGCCAGCCGCCGAGGAAAAAGGTTGTCGCCAGAGCGCCGAGAAGGATGACATTGATATACTCCCCGAGCATGAAGAGGGCAAAGCGCATGCCGGAATACTCGGCATGAAATCCCGCTACCAGTTCCGATTCCGCTTCCGGGAGATCGAAGGGTACCCTCTTGCATTCGGCGGTGATACTGATCAGGAAGATGATAAAGGCGAGCGGCTGATAAACGATAAACGGGACCGTGGCCTGGGCATTGACGATGTCGGAGAGGCGGAACGAACGGGCCAGCATGACGACCGGCACGAGCGACAGCCCCATGGAGAGTTCGTAGGAAATGAGCTGCGCCAGCCCCCTGATGCTGCCGAGCAGGGCATACTTGGAATTGGAGGCCCAGCCGCCGATCGCCACGCTGTAGACCGCTACGGATGAGAGGGCCAGGAAAACGAGCAGCCCCACGTTCACGTCCGCCATCTGCAGGGGGACGGTCCTTCCGAGAATGGTAATGGGCGCCCCGAAGGGAACCACGGCAAAGGTCATTATCGCCGGGATCGCCGCAATGGCGGGGGCGAAGTAGAAAAGCCAGCGATCGGCGGCATCGGGACAAAAGTCCTCCTTGGTCAATAGCTTGACAAAATCGGCGATAGGCTGGAGGAGCCCCTGGTATCCCACACGGTTGGGCCCCTTGCGGTCCTGGATCCAGCCCAAAAGGCGCCGCTCGACCCAGCCGAGGTAGGCGGCCAGGGCCATCATGACCGCAAAGATGATCACGAGCTTGGCCAGCATCAGCAGTATGTCGATTGCATCAATTCCCATCATCTTGTCCCTACAGGACCCTCATGCCTTCACCTTGAGGGGAGAGGTTTCTCAATGGTTCCCATCGCCCGTCGAGCGGCTCGGAGATTCTTTCTCCGCCTACCCGTTCAATCAGCCGGGCGATTACCTGCCAGGCCGGCAGCATTTCCCCGCCGGGGGGCGATTTACGGTGGATGCGGGGGGGATGGAGGGCAGGGTCCAGCCCCTTGATCGGCAGCCCCGGCTTCATCACCTGCCGGAAGCGTTGTCCCCTTCCTTCGTTATTGACATAAGTGCCGTCCATCTCCACCCAGGGGGTGGTCGGAAGAAAGATATCGGCCCTTTTTGCCAGGTCGGTCGGCAGCCAGTCGGCAACGGCAACAAAGGAAACTCCTTCCAAAAGCTCCGCGGGGATGTCCGCCTCGAGGGCGAGTATACCCTTCACCTTTCCGGACGCCACTGCCTCGGTTAAGGAGGTCGTTTCGTGCTCCCTGGCCAGAAGCGCCGCGCCGCAGGCGTTGGGACCGGAAAGGAGATAGGCGACCTTTACCCCGGCTAGCGCCGCGCTTTCCATCTCGGAAGGATTGTTTTGTTGCGTACCGCAGACGACGACCGGCCGCTTATAATCCGCGAAGGGTACCGCGGACAAAGCGCTGGCCGCCACGGCCTCGATGGCAACAGCCTTTGCCCATTCCGGGGCGGAACTCTTGCCAACAAGGTAAACCTTGGCCCCTTTTCGCCAGGCCTGGCGCACCGCCAGCGCCATCATCGGCCCTTCGTCGAGGAGCTCCGAGTCTAAGACGGCGATGCAGTCGCTCCCCTGTACATCGGCCA
>JBGPID010000339.1:0-3612 GCA_041484725.1 Geobacteraceae bacterium
AAATTATGGGGGTATTATTGAGGGTATATTTGAATTTAATACTGCATACATTCAAGTGATTACAGTATGTTGTGATAATAATATGATGCCTATATAGAGCAGCTTACCGAGATGCCACGCCATCAATTTACTGTTCTGCCTTTGAACTCTTACTGGGTGAACGGCGTCACGCTATTGGAGGGGGAGGAAGCGGGACCGGTCCCGGCGGCGTTGGTAGCCTGCACCGAGAAGGTATAGGCAGTGCCGTTGGTGAGGTCATTGATGGTGTGAGCCAAGAGTGTTGAGCCGGCGTTAATATCGATTCCGGCCGGGGGATTGGAGGTAACGGTGTAGCCGGTTATGGCGCTTCCGCCGTTTGACGAGGGCTCTGAGAAACTTACCTTCGCCTGGGCGTTGCCGGCTGTGGCAGTGACCATGGTGGGGGCTCCGGGAACGGTAAAAGGCGTCACGCTATTGGAGGGGGAGGAAGCGAAACCGGTCCCCGCAGCGTTGCTAGCCTGCACCGAGAAGGTATAGGCAGTGCCGGCGGTTAGGCCCGTGATGGTATGAGCTAATAGTGTCGACCCATCATTAACATCGGTTCCGGCCGGGGGATTAGAGGTAACGGTGTAGCCGGTTATGGCGCTTGCGCCGTTTGACGCCGGCGCTGAGAAACTTACCTTCGCCTTGGCGTTGCCGGCTGTGGCAGTGACATTGGTGGGGACTCCGGGAACGTCTAACGGCGTCACGCTATTTGAGGGTGAGGAAGCGGGACCTGTCCCGGCGGCGTTGGTAGCCTGCACCGAGAAGGTATAGGCAGTGCTGTTGATGAGGCCGGTGATGGTATGAGTAGATGCTGTCGAGCCGGCGTTAATATCGGTTCCGGCCGGGGGATTAGATGTAACGGTGTAGCCGGTTATGGCGCTTCCGCCGTTTGAGCCCGGCTCTGAGAAACTTACCTTCGCCTGGGCGTTGCCGGCTGTGGCAGTGACCTTGGTGGGGGCTCCGGGAACGTCTAACGGCGTCACGCTATTTGAGGGTGAGGAAGAGGGACCGGTCTGAGCAGCGTTTCTAGCCTGCACCGAGAAGGTATAGGCAGTGCCGTTGGTAAGGCCGGTGATGGTATGAGCCAACAGTGTCGAGCCAGCATTAACATCGGTTCCGGCCGGGGGATTGGTGGTAACGGTGTAGCCGGTTATGGCGCTTCCGCCGTTTGACGACGGCTCTGAGAAACTTACCTTCGCCTGGGCGTTGCCGGCTGTGGCAGTGACGTTGGTGGGGGCTCCGGGAACGTCTGCCGGCGTCACGCTATTTGAGGGTGAGGAAGCGGTACCAGTCCCCGCGGCGTTTCTAGTCTGCACCGAGAAGGTATAGGCAGTGCCATTGGTAAGGCCGGTGATGGTATGAGCCAATAGTGTCGATCCGGCATTAATATCGATTCCGGCCGGGGGATTGGTGGTAACGGTGTAGCCGGTTATGGCGCTTGCGCCATTTGACGACGGCTCTGAGAAACTTACCTTCGCCTGGGCGTTGCCGGCTGTGGCAGTGACATTGGTAGGGGCTCCGGGAACGTTTAACTTTTGGGCATAATTGGATGTGAGAGAAAGACAGTTTATAAGTTGTTTTGCCGAGAACTCCGTAAGAAAAAGGGTCATTTTCTTCTCGCAGGGAGCGGCTTTGACTTCCGGACCGTTTCTGAAAGCTTCCGGTGTAATGTCGCAGAGTTCAAAGCTGACATTCCAAATTTTGCCAGCTTTCGATGCATAGAATTGCATCACCAAGTCCGTGGGCCAGCCGTATTTACCGACTTTCGTTCTCAAGTGTCCGAGCGGCTTCTGGACATCGGCCTTTTCCTTATCGTCAATGCTCCCCCATTTTACCGATTTATTGAGCATCTTTATTACTTCTTTTTGTGCCGATGGCGTAAGCTTTATAATTATGGCCTCTGAATCCTGTGCCGAGACAATCGCATTGCCATTTTCGTCAGTGGCTACCACAATTTTGTTGATAAATTTGTCGCCCATAAAATCAAGGGATGTGCTCACCACTACTGTACCGACACTAACCCGTTTTTGCCCAAGAAATTCCGTATGAAAGCATCCGGCGAGTAGTAAAGAGATCACTATCGATATAAAGGTTAAAACATTACACATGGTGCCCCACTGGTAATAGCCTGTCAATCAATGGTGTGTCACACCAGAACACTATGAAAACATCAAAAAAAAGCCGGAACCCCCGACGGATACCGGCTTTTATCATTGATCTGCATTCGGGTCTGAACGGGTCGTCTTTGGCATCGACAGTTCGCACAAATTGGAAAGCCCTTCGTAAGGGAGAAATACCAGTAGATATTTGTCCCGTGTTACTGCTTAACACCAGTATAACAAAAATAACTTTATAACTGTTGCTCGCTATCCGTCAAGGAGTATTTGAGAAGTATTTGAGGGACTGTGGTGACTGTGTCAGGTTGTGTGTCAAATGAAGGGCCTTTTGCTTTAAGGTAGCAAATTCAGCTACTTATCTAAAATGGTGGCGGTGCAGGGACTTGAACCCCGGACATCACGAATATGAGCCGTGTGCTCTAACCAGCTGGTAAAAGGAGCAACCAGAAGGGTCAAGGAGCAACCAGAAGGGTCAGGTCTCAACCGAGTACAAATGGCAAACATTTAAATTATGTACTGGGTTGAGACCTGACCCTTAATGCTTCTGCCGAATTATGAAGGATGAAATGGCATATGACTCAGCTTACGGAGATGGCTTGTTCTTCATCAAACCGCGATCTTCAGGGAAATTTCGTCGTAATCCACTCTCGGCGCCAGGCAACGGTCCTGTTCCATGGTCTCGACTAGGCCGATCTGCACCAGATACTTGACATCCTCCGCCACGTTCTTGATGTTGCGGTGGGCAAGCTTCGCCAATTGGTTGATGGAAGCAGGACGGGTTGTTTTGATGAGATGTAGCAGCTCCAAGCGCTTCGGCGTCACTGCTTTTCGGAAAGACTCCATGCTGGTAAAATAAATACCCGACTCTTCATTCACAGATTCACCGCGCGCCAGAGATTCTCCGGCTGTAACAAATTCGTCGAGGGCTGTGTAAGCATCTATGATGCCTATGTTAATCCTTTTCACTTTCATCGATGACTCCTCTTATATGCTTCCATGTCCGCAAGGAAATCATCCGCCAGTTTCCGCAAAGAAAGAAATTTGTAAGGCATTTCTTTCCCGCCGTAATGCCGGTGATCGCCCTTGCCTTCGGCATTGTCGTAACCGATTACCCTCAGACCAGAGACGATATACACTAGAGAGTACTTGAAGCCATACGGTTTATCCGGTGTTGGCGGAACTCTCCAGAGCTTGATCTCGATAGTATTTCCAAGATCATCTGTAACCTTGGTATGCCGGATCAGGTCCGCTTTCATATTGGCATAATAAACCAATAGTCATTCCATGTCAACATCAGGATGCCCTTCGTGGCTTGAATAGGAGGGGGTGGCGGGACATTCTATTTATCTATTTAGTTTCCATCCGGAAACGGTTCTTTTCCGCCCTAGCGGCGTCAATCTTCGGGCTTGCTTGTGCGGCGTACCGATGTACGCCTCCGCGCAACCCCTCGATTTCCTTGCCAGGATGAAAA
>JBGPID010000340.1:0-3602 GCA_041484725.1 Geobacteraceae bacterium
ACCGCAGTCCGGGCCATGAAAGAAGGCGCCTTCGACTATATCACCAAACCGCTCAACATTGAAGAACTGCGGGTAATCATCGCTAAGGCCATTGAAAAGCAGCAGATCCTCAGCGAAAATGTCTACCTCAAAAAGCAGCTTCGCGAAAAATACGAGTTCAGCAACATCATCGGCAGCTCCCCCGCCATGCAGAAGGTCTTTTCCCGTATCACCAAGATCAACAAGACCGATTCGACAGTTCTGATCCTCGGTGAATCGGGCACCGGCAAGGAACTCATCGCCAAGGCGATCCATTCCAACGGGCCACGCCGCGATAAACCCATCATTGCCGTCCACTGTGGCGCCATTCCGGAGAACCTGCTGGAAAGCGAGCTCTTCGGCCATACCAAAGGGGCGTTTACCGGCGCTATCCGGGATAAGATGGGAAAATTCGAGGCCGCAAACCACGGCACCATTTTTCTCGATGAAATCGCCACTCTCCCCATGCACCTGCAGATCAAGCTGCTTCGTGTTCTGCAGGAGCAGGAAGTGGAGAGGGTCGGCTCGAACAAACAGATCAAGCTTGATGTGCGGATCATCTCCGCCACCAACGTGAATCTCGAGGAAGAGGTGAAAAAAGGGACCTTCCGGGATGACCTGTTTTACCGTCTGAACGTGATTCCGGTCACCCTCCCCCCCTTAAGGGAGAGGGTTGAGGACATCCTGCCGCTGGTCCGTCATTTCCTCGCCAAATACTGCAAGGAAATGGACCGCCCCTCCATGAACATTGCCAAGGAGGCGCTCATTGCGCTGGAGGTTTACAATTGGCCGGGCAATGTCAGGGAACTGGAAAATGTGGTCGAACGGACCGTGGCACTCACTGAAGGGGACCAGATCACCCTCTCCGACCTCCCTTCCAACATCACCAGGGCTTACAGCGACCAGGAAGAGCTTTCCACGCGCGTTACCTCCCGGGGAGTTGACCTGGTAAAGACAGTGAGCGAAATCGAGCGGAAAATGATCTCCGATGCCCTATCCCTCTCGGATGGGGTAAAAGCCCGCGCCGCCGCCCTCCTTAATCTGAATCGGACAACACTGGTGGAGAAGATGCGTCGCCTGGGGATGGAAAGGTAGTTCACGCTGAAAAACGCCCATCTGCGGCGTTGTCTCCGTCGCTCCGCTGCTCACATATTGATGTATGCTCCGTTGCTCGCTCCTCGACGCCTTGCATCTGGACATTTTTCAGCACGAACTAAAGTCAGCCTTGTTTCCGTTTCACCTTGAAATGGGAGGTGAACGTTGCCACCTTCACCCCATTTTCATCAAACACCTCCGCTTCACCCTTGATATTTCTCTCATCCCGCTCAGTCACCCGGGCAACCGCCCGCACCGAACCGCCCCGCACCGGGGCATGAAATTTCAGGGCCATCTCCACCGTGGCGAAATGGCTATTCTCGGGGAGAAGACTCTTGATCGCCATGGCCACCGCCGTGTCGGCAAGGGCCGTAACCGCGCCGCCGTGCATGAGCCCCTTCCCCTGGGCAAGCTTAACCCGGAAAGGCATGGAAAGGCACGCCCGGCCGTCCTTTGCCTCTTCGATCCGCATTCCCAGATACTCCTCGAACGGCGCGCAGGCGATCCAGCCGGGAAGTTCGAAAGGGAGCGGCGCCCCCTCGATCATCGGCTCTTCGTAGACTTTCTTGTACACTTATTCCTCCGTTTCAGCCTCTCTTTCCGGGGATGCCTCAATCCCAGGCCAAACCCCATTTAACAACGAATCACACAAATGGCACGAATTAAAAATCTTTTTTCTTTTCTTCGTGTAATTTGTGACATTCGTTGTTAAAGAAAGGTTTGGATTGTAATTTTCTCAACCTCCCCGTAGAGGCCGTCAATTTCCCGTTGCACCTCGATGGTCCTGAAGAGGGCCGTAACCACCCGGCAATAATGTTTTATGTCGTCAAGCTGCAACACCCTTCCCTTTCTATCCTTCAGCCACTTGTCGCAGACTTGGTAGCCGCCGATCCGGTACTCCCAGACCTCCGGCGCGACCCCCTCGAACCAGCGGTCGGCGTTGATGTAGACTCGACCGTTTTCTTCGTCGTAGCGCGGCTTATCCAGTTTGCTCTCCCCTTCCCCTTCGAACTTCGCCACCGGCAGGTCGAGCATCGGTGAGGTCATCAGATGCATAGCTGTGAGCAATTCACCAAGCCCCGCCACTCTGCGGAATAGGCCAAGATCATTTGTAAAGGGGATGCGCGGGAAGTCGAGCTTCAGGAACTCGGCGTATTTCGTGCGATATGAATTCGCGTAGAGGATTGCGTAGATGTAGTGTAAAAGCTCCTCCGGCGCGGGATTGAAGCCGTAAGCTTCAGACAGTTGCCGGTAGAACTTTGCATCTATATTGGGACGGGGTCCATTCGGCTTTTCGTCGGCGTACAAGGTCGGCTGTTCGCTGCAGGAATTGGCTTCTTTATCATCCGGATAAAGGTAGAGGGGAAAGAGGTAGTTTATGTCGTAAGCAGCCACTGTCTTGTGCCCAGAGATACAGTTCGCAACAAAAGCCCCGAAATCTTCCTTGGTCTGTTTAGATACTACCAGCCCCAGATTCTCCTTCAGCATGTGCTTCATCACCTCTGAGCGTGGCCTGCAAAGAAAACCGCTCGATTTGCCAGTGTAATAGGTATGGCGGGTATCAAAGGGACGGTAGAGGATAGGGACAATTTTGTTTTTGTCCAATCCACCTTCCAGTAAATCCTTTTGCGCCCATTCAATTTTCCAATCCTTTGCATCAGGTCCCAGATCATAGCCAAGTCGCGCCGTTTCAGTATCGAGTTTCGTGAAATTGAGGACGGTGGTCCAGACTTCGTTCCGGCTCCATTTTATGGTCAGGGAATCCCGCGCGGTGACGATGCCGACGCTGTTGACAGGAAAGATATCGGTGATCTTCGGCCACTTCCCGTATTGTTCCGCCAGGCGCTCGTCCCGCGGCAAGAACGGGTATGAATCCGCTTTCGGCGTGAGTTCCCGCCAGGGCGTTGTTTTTACATCATCCGTAAGAAGGCGGGCATACTTCTCATCGCGCTTGCCCCATAACTCGGCATGAAAAACCTTTGCCCCAGCCGTCTCCTTTTTGCGCTTGACGCAGATTATTATCGCCACCCCCTGCATGATATCAAAGACGTTCTCATCCTTCCCTCCGTCCGGGCATTTCTCCTTCTTCAAGGTATTGCCGTGCAGGTCGAGGAGGTAGATTTCGTTGAAGCTCTGCATGAGTGAGCGGCGCATGCCGCGAAAGGTGGGATTGTCCAGGTAGCTGTGGTTGGTGATGAAGCCGAGAAGCCCCTCTCCGGCCTGGTCGATCTTTACCTGCGCGAAACGGATGAACTTGACGTAGTCGTCCTGGAGCCACTTGGGGTTCTTCTCCCCGAGCGGCTTGCCGTCCATTTGGTAGTAGGCCCGCACTTCCTCGTAGACGTTGGTGGAATGGCCCGAATAGGGGGGATTGCCGAGGATGACAAGGATCGGCTCCTCCTTCTTCACAAGTCCCGCCAGATGCGACTCTTCTGAGAGGGAAGCCATGCCGGGAAGCGGGGTCTGCTCCAGCTCCTTCATGTCAAGGG
>JBGPID010000341.1:0-3590 GCA_041484725.1 Geobacteraceae bacterium
AACGAAAAGCATGCCACGGTTGGCGGGTAAGTGGCGCCTCTTCATGAGTCCCCGATCGCGAGACTCCACAGTGGCCGCAACCTCTGCGGCAACACGATGAACACCCGCCTTGAGTTGAATCATCGGTGGTGATGCCTGCGCTACGGGAGAAACAGCAAACATTATCCAGGTTAGAATCACCATCAAATGAATGCGAATTGCCGACATGTACTTGAGATAAGGCATAGTTTTCCTCTTAGAGGTCGAGCTACGGCAACTATTCGGAAGACATAAGGATCAGACCTTGAACAGGTATATTTTCTTTCTCAATCATTTCATTTAGTATTAACTTTGTCATCGTTCAACGGCCTGCCCCCTCTTTCTTCCCCTAACTCTATGGTTCGGGCTTACCATGTTAATGGTTGGGCATTCAAGCAGAGAGCCGTTTGCGCACCTCTCGGAGCTTTTTGAGATGCTCCATCTCCTCGTTGGCAAGTCCTCTCAATACAGTCGCATCCAAATAGGTAATACCGGAAGCCAGTCTAGAGTAAAAGGCAACTGCTCTAGTTTCCATCTCTATGGCCATATCCAGCACATTGCAGAGGTCAGAAGTCAGGACCGCATCGCGAACCGTTCTTGCGTTAGGCATGATTTTATCACGTAGTTCCTCGGTTGCCGCTGAGAGTTCTTCTTCAGTCAATCTCGACCCACGCAACTCTTTGGGCAGAGCATCCCGCATGCGCCTGAAAATCGCTATGTGCCCTTCTTCGTCTTTTGCAAGAGAAGTTGCAAGCGCCGCGATCTCTGAATTTCCACAGCCGAGAGACAAGGACTCGTAGAACGTTCGCCCTCGACGTTCTAGCTCAATCGCAACCTGCAAAGTGTAATCCGCAGTATGTTCCAAAGAAGTTCTCCTCCTTCTGCCGGTCATTACCACCCGGCCCTTTGTTTGCCCGAACTGTTCAAGGCGCAGCGTTCTCCGCTGCCGCAAGTGGTTTGGCAATGCTCCTAGGCTGCATGTGAAAATGGGTGAACTTCCCTGTCAAGTCTGTCTTCCAAAGCTTCCAATGCCACTTCCATGTCAAAATGCGTCTGAAGATTGAGCCAGAATTGCGCTTCCATGTTGAAAAAACGACCAAGACGAAGCGCAGTGTCGGCGGTTATGGCGCGCCGGCCATGCACGATTTCGTTTATGCGGCGTGGGGTCACTCCAATGTCTTTGGCCAGCCGATACTGACTGATCCCCATCGGCTCCAGGAATTCCGTCACCAGAATTTCGCCAGGGTGGATCGGGGGAAAATCACGTTTTGTCATAATGTCACCTCTCAATGGTAATCAACGATTTCTACGTCATACGCATCGCTGTCTTTCCAGACAAAGCAGATGCGCCACTGCTTGTTAATCCTGATGCTATGCTGGCCTTCTCTGTCATGATGCAATGCTTCCAAGTGATTAGAAGGTGGAACTCGCAAAGTTTCAAGAAAGCTCGCTGCATTGAGAATCTTGAGTTTGATCGCCGCCGGTCGTTGAATTGCTTGCGGCAGCTTTGTGGAAAAGCATCCGTGGAACAGCTTTTCGGTTTCTTTGCAGTTGAATGACTTGATCATGGAAGTATATTATCTCATAAAGATATTATCGTCAAGGGATATCAGGAAGATGCTGCAAAGTTCTCTGCCGAACTTATGATTGAGCTTGTGATAATCAGGTTATAATCCTATCATCTACACTTTCCCACGGGTTTAGAGAATTTAATCGCCTGACTAATATTAATCTGCTAAAATAATAACAGCAAAATGTACCGAAACCATGGAGGCTTCCATGACACTCCCCGCTGCGGTGAAAAGGATTTCCGATACGGTATGGGAACTCCCGGTCTCCTATAAGCCTGGAATGCTCGTGCCGGCCCGCATTTACGCCACGGAGAAACTCGTGCGGGAGATGGACGCCGGCGTGTTCGAACAGGTCACCAATGTCGCCTGCCTGCCGGGAATAGTCCGATACGCCTTCTGCATGCCGGACGGCCATTGGGGTTACGGCTTCCCCATCGGCGGGGTCGCGGCCATGGACCCGGAAACCGGGGTGATCTCCCCCGGCGGCATCGGCTTCGACATCAACTGCGGCATGAGGCTGGTCCTTACCAACCTCACCCTGGAGGAGGTCCGGCCGCATCTCCATAGCCTGGTGGACCAGCTCTTTTACCGGGTTCCGGCCGGAGTCGGCTGCCATGGCTTTGTCAGGCTCTCCCGCGACGAGTTCTGCCAGGTTGCGGAACAGGGGTCAGGGTGGTGCGGCAAAAACGGTTTCGCCTGGCCGGAGGACCTGGAACTTACCGAAGAACGAGGATGCTTTGCCGGGGCCGATGCAACGAAGATCAGCGCCCGGGCGATCGAAAGGGGCTTCAACCAGATAGGGACCCTCGGGTCCGGCAACCACTACCTGGAGATCCAGGTGGCGAAACCGGAAAACATTCTCGATGCAGAGACGGCACACGCGTTCGGCATCACCGTCCCGAACCAGGTGGCGGTCATGTTCCACTGCGGCAGCCGCGGTTTCGGTCACCAGGTCGCCACCGACTACCTGCAGACCTTTCTCGGGGTCATGGAGCGTAAATACGGCATCTCGGTCAAAGACCGGGAACTCGCCTGTGCGCCGTTCCGCTCCCGGGAGGGACAGGACTATTTTGCCGCCATGAAATGCGCGGTCAACATGGCCTTCGCCAACCGCCAGGTAATCCTCCACCGGATCCGCGAGGTCTTTTCCAATGTCTTCCATCGGGACCCCCGCGATCTGGGGATGAACATGGTGTACGATGTGGCCCATAACACCGCCAAGCTGGAAAGGCATCTGGTCGCCGGGAAAAAACGCGAACTCCTCATCCACCGCAAAGGCTCGACCAGGGCCTTCGGGCCGGGCATGGAGGGAATCCCCGCGTGCTACCGCGAGACCGGACAGCCGGTCATCATCGGCGGCAGCATGGAGACCGGCTCATATCTACTGGCCGGGCTCGCCACGGGCAAAGAAACGTTTTACTCCACCGCCCACGGCAGCGGCAGAACCATGAGCCGCCACCAGGCGAAAAGACAGTTCCGCGGGGAAAAATTGCTGCGCGACATGGAAGGAAGGGGGATCTATGTGCGGAGCGACTCTTATGGAGGTTTAGCTGAAGAAGCTGGCCAGGCCTATAAAGATATCGACGAAGTGGTGGCGGCCACGGAACTGGCGGGCTTAAGCAAGCGCGTGGTGAAGCTGGTCCCGATAGGAAACGTAAAGGGATAAAGAATCAGGCTGAATACCTGAATTGTCCCCCGGAGGTCTTAATGGCAAAAAAAGTCTATATCGCCGCCACCAGTCAGAACTGCGGAAAAACAACCATGAGCGTCTCACTGATGCATCTGGCGCGATTGAAATACGAGCGGGTCGGCTTTATAAAGCCGGTCGGACCGAAGTACGAGATGTACGGTGACCTGATGCTGGATATGGATGCGATTCTCATGGCGAAAGCCTTCGGCCTAGAAGAGGATATCGCCCTGATGAATCCGGTAACGATGAACAAGAGCTTTACCCGCGACTTTCTGAGCGGCAAAATGACCTGTGAGGATTTGAAGCGGAAA
>JBGPID010000342.1:0-3569 GCA_041484725.1 Geobacteraceae bacterium
GCACGTCCTTTACGTCGCCGACAATGGGGAGATCAACCCTGACGTTTTTCTTGATGGAGGTCGGGTCCACATCGATATGGATGATTTTGGCGTGAGGGGCAAAGGTCGCTATCTTGCCGGTAACCCGGTCATCGAAACGGGCGCCGACCGCTACCAGCAGATCCGTATGGCTTACCGCCATGTTGGCGTAATAGCTGCCGTGCATGCCAAGGAGCCCCAGAGAGAGAGGGTCATCCTCCGGAAATGAACCAAGCCCCATCAGCGTCGTGGTTACCGGGAGATCAAGGCTCCTGGCCAGCTCAACCAACTCGGGAGACGCATTTCCCAGGATGGCCCCACCACCCACGTAGAGAACCGGCTTTTTCGCCAGCAGAAGCATGGCAACGGCCTTTTCCACCTGTTTCGGATGCCCGCCGACCGTCGGTTTATAACCTCTGATCTCGATGGTTTCGGGGTACTTGAATTCGGTGGCAGCGATCTGCACGTCCTTGGGAAAGTCGATCAGGACCGGACCGGGCCGGCCTGTGCGGGCGATGTAAAAGGCCTTTTTGACGATAGTGGCAAGGTCCCTGACATCCCTGACGAGAAAGCTGTGCTTTGTGCAGGGACGGGTGATGCCGATGATATCCGCCTCCTGGAAGGCGTCGTTGCCGATGAGGGCGGTCGGCACCTGGCCGGTAATGACAACCAGGGGGATGGAATCCATGTAGGCCGTGGCGATGCCGGTCACCGTGTTGGTGGCGCCAGGACCGGAGGTGGCAATGGCTACACCGACCTTGCCGGTGGCCCGGGCATAGCCGTCGGCCGCATGTACCCCCGCCTGTTCATGCCGGGGGAGGATATGTCTGATCTCCTTGAAAGAGTACAATTCGTCATAGAGATTGATGACCGTGCCGCCAGGGTAGCCGAATACCGTATCCACCCCTTCCAGCTTGAGACATTCCAGCAGTATTCTAGCCCCGTTCATCTTCATAAAAGCCTCACAAAAAAGGTTAATAGGCTGAAGACTGAAGGCTGAAGGAAAATCATTTATAGAAGGCCGTCAGATAAGGAATCTAAACCTTCAGCCTTCTACCTTCAGCCTGTTTTCCTATTCCGCGGTAGTTACAGCCCCGGTATATGCCGATGTCACCACCTTCGCATACCTGGCAAGCCAGCCGCTCGTGATTTTCGGCGCCGGGGCCTGCCAGCGCTCCCGGCGCAGCGCCAGGGTCTGCTCGTCGACAAGCAGTTCCAGACGTCGGGCAGGGATATCGAGGAGGATCTTATCCCCCTCCTCCACAAGGGCAATGGGTCCGCCCTCGGCCGCCTCGGGAGAGATGTGGCCGATACAGGGGCCCCGGGTGCCGCCGGAAAAACGGCCGTCGGTGATGAGCGCCACCGAATCTCCGAGGCCGAGTCCCATCAGGGCGGCGGTAGGAGCGAGCATCTCCCGCATTCCGGGACCACCCTTCGGTCCCTCGTAACGGATCACCACTAAATCTCCGGCTGTGATCCGACCTTCCATGAGGGCCGCCATCGCCTCTTCCTCGGAATCGAAGCAGCGTGCAACCCCTTCGAAACGCATCATGGCAGCGGAAACGCCGGACTGTTTCACCACCGCGCCCTTCGGAGCGAGGTTGCCGAACAGTATCGCCAGCCCTCCCTCCGGCTTCACCGGGTTGTTAAGGGGGCGGATGACTTCCTCGTCCACATTCGCGATGCTCGCCGCCAGTTGCAAGGTGGAAAGCCCCATTACCGTCGGATTGTCCCTGATCTTCTCCCCCAGTTGTTTGAACACACCGAGCACCCCGCCGGCAACATCCAGATCCTCCATGAAATGCTCGCCGGCCGGATTCATGGAGGCAAGCTGGGGCGTTTCCTTGGCCAGGATGTCGAAAGTTTCCAGCGGTAGCGGGACACCTGTTTCATGGGCAATGGCGAGGAGATGGAGAACAGTGTTGGAAGAGCCCCCCAGGGCGAGGTCGACGCGGATGGCGTTCTCGAAAGCAGCCCGGGTCAGGATGCTGCGCGGGGTTATGTTTTTTTCCACCAGTTCCACGATCCGTTCACCGGATGCGAAGGCGATGCGCCGTTTGAGCGCGGACACCGCCAGGGCCGTGCCGCAGCGGGGAAGGCTCATCCCCATGGCCTCGGTAAGGATTGCCATGGTGTTTGCGGTAAACAGCCCCTGGCAGGAACCCATACCCGGGCAGGCATTGTCCTCGCAGATTTTCAGCTGCTGCTCATCGATCACCCCGGCCTTGTATCTGGCCATTGCCTCGAATGTATCGGTAACAAAAGAAAAACGGCGGCCTGCCGCGCCACGGCCGGCAAGCATCGGCCCGGCAGTCACGACAATGCACGGGATATCGATTCGGGCGGCGGCCATCAGCATACCGGGAGTGATCTTGTCGCAGTTTGTCAACAGTACGAGTCCGTCCAGCCGATGGGCCTCCGCCACCGATTCCACCATGTCGGCAATCAGTTCCCGGGTCGGCAATGAATAATGCATCCCCTTATGCCCCATGGCAATACCGTCGCAAACACCGGGAATGCCGAAAAAGAAGGCATAACCCCCTCCGGAGTGAACCCCCTTCTCGATGAACCGCTCCAGGTCCCGCATTCCCACATGCCCCGGGATCAGATCGGTGAAACTGGTAGCGACGCCGATGAACGGTTTTCCCATCTCGCTCTCCGGAACGCCGGTCCCTTTGATCAACGCCCGGTGCGGCGTTCTCTCCAACCCCTTCTTGATGGCATCACTGCGCATACAGTACCTCTCCATGTAGACGATTATCCGTTTTGACCACGTCCCGAATACTCTCCGGCGCCGAAAGCAAAAGATTAAAATAATACATTAACCGTTGTCTGTCAATATCTATGGAATGGCGTTATATAATTTCCCTTTTCATTTTTGCCATTTCCGCCTCGGAAGCCCTTATATATCGGGGAACCAGGGCTGCAAGGGGAATCGCTTCTCCTCTTGCAAAAGCCCCCCTGGCTAGAACCGCCCCATAAGAGGCGCGGGGCTGATGGGCGGATGGAGGGGCAAACAGGGCCTTATCCCCCAGACGGGCAATGATTAACTCCCGATATGCAATGGCTCCTTCGCCGACAAAAATCGTGACCCCTTCAAGTCTCTCAAGAAAATCTCCCGGAGGGACGACACAATCGGCAATGACCGGTATGGGCAGGTCTTGGCAATCGTATAGCGCGCAATAAACCTCTTTCTTTTTCGCATCGAACATGGGGCATACCGGATAGGCGGCCCATGGAAGATTCATCGCCAGCATCGCCAGCGAGGAAAAGCCGGTTACCGGCTTGCCTGCGGCCAGCGCCAGCCCCTTGACCGTAGCGGCCCCGATACGGAGCCCGGTAAAAGAGCCGGGGCCCAATGCCACGCCGATTCCGTCCAGATCGGTTACACTGAGACCCGCCGCGCGCAGGGTAGCGTCCACTGAGCGGAGCAGGCGCGCAGAAAGGGTTCTCTCCAGGTCGAGGAGAAATTCGGATACCAGCCTTTCGCCGATGGTCAGTGCTACGCTGCATGTTGAAGTGGATGTGTCGATGGTCAGAAGCTTCACTTA
>JBGPID010000343.1:0-3556 GCA_041484725.1 Geobacteraceae bacterium
CCAGGAACTCGCGTACCAGTAATCGTTCTGGTAAACCCAGTACATGCCATCGTAAAAGAAATAGTTGCCATTCACCTGTGGAGCATAGTAGACCGGGTAGCCCGGCACCAGGACGAGTTCCGGGAACAACGGCAGGTTGATGCCGATGCTCACGTTGGGTAAACCGATACCGATGCTTATCTGGGCTTCGGCGGCAGACACCGAGCATAGCAGCAACAGCGCAATCAGTCCGTAACGTAATTTTTTCATTTTAACCTCCGATGGTGAAACTTAAACTTCTTTTTTTAACGGGTAATTAATTTCCCCGCCGTCTTGCCGGTTTTTGTCATTGCGCGGGAGGAGGCTTGCCGGACTCGAGTTCACGCTTCTCGTGGTATAAGAAGCGGACCATATAATACTCGAATGGATAACCGCTCTCATAATAACGAAAACTATCCTGGTGCCGCTTGTCGACAGCTTCCAGGGTCGTTATCCCTGCCGTGATGGCGCCTCCGTCGTTAACATTCCCGAAGGGATCGATGGCGTAGAAAATACCGTAGCGGATGGCGCTGTCAACGACCATGCCGCTGGTGTCGCGCACGCTCGAGGGGCCAAAGATCGGCAGGACCAGATAGGGGCCGGAACCGGCGCCCCAGTAGCCAAGGGTCTTGCCGAAGTCCTCGTTGCGCTGTTCCAGACCGAAACCGGTGGCAGGATCGAAGAAGCCTGCCAGGCCGATGGTGCTGTTGGTCACGAAGCGGCCGAGCGTTGTCAGAGACTCCCCCATCTTCAGCTGGAAGAGGCTGTTGGAAAGATTGCGGACCTCTCCGATGTTGCTAAAGAAGTTGGATATCCTCCCCTGGACGAAAGTCGGGGTGATGAACTCATAGCCGTTCACCACGGGGAGAAAGAGGTACTTGTCGAAGTTGTAGTTGAACTTGTACATGCTCCGGTTGAATCCCTCCCAGGGGTCTTCGACAACGGCGATGCTCTGGTCCCTGAACTCGCTTACCGAGTGCATTGCCGGCTCCTCGGGGAGGAGGTTGGCGTTGCTCCCGGCACACCCGGCCATGGAAAGAATCAGGGAGAGGAGGAGAATTACCGGGTAAACCGGGCGAATGTTAGCGGGCATCGACATTACCTCCTTCCGGAAGCTTATCCGTGAAAAAGCCGACCATGTAAGCAATATTCTCTTTGTATTCGAGGTTTCCCAGGTGGCCGCCGTGTGGATATATCCTGGCCCTTTCGCCGAACAGTTCCCTGAGATACTGAAGTTCAGCCGGCGACAGGATGAAGTCGTCCTCGTTGGTCATCACGCCGAACTTGGCGGATGACTTCAGGTAATCCTCAAGACTCTTGAGGCTTTCGGAGGCTAAAAGCGCCTCCTTGGTGAGACCCGGCCTCTTTTTCCGGAAGTAGGGATAGAAGTACTCGTTGACATAATTGAAGAAACTTAAGTGGATGGAGACCTGGAAATAGTCATAAAGGGAATCGGTGCTGGAGAGGACCCGGTTTTTCGGGACTACGTAGCCGCCATTGGTCATCACATCAGAGGAGAAAATCATGCCGGCCGAGTTGATCCGGTAACTCAGTCCGATCACCCCTCCTGTCTCATTATGGGTGAAGATGCGCTCTTCAAAGGCCGCATAGAGAAATTCATCGTTGTAGGCGACGAAATTGCCATATCGGTAGAACGCTGTGAACTTGGCCAGCATCCTGTTGAAAAAAACGCCTTCCTTCTTCGGCCCTCCGGGGATATCCTTCAACAGATCCTCGATCCTCGTTACCGAGTTGTAGAGGTTCACTGACGGGTTGATCATAAGGACCTTGCGGAAGTTGAAGAGCTTCCGCTCCTCGTCCAGCCTGGCCACGAAGGCGGCCTGGGTCCCACCCAGGCTGTAGCCGGCGAGGAAGAAGTCGGAGACCTCGATATCCCCTTTCACTTCATTCCAGGCAGTTTCCATGACCCGGTAAAGGTCCGCTGAGTCCTCGGCAAGGTCGCCGGGGATACTGCTTTGCGAGGCGGAGATGATGAAATTCGGGTGGGTGGGGGACGGCACTGTAATAACATGGAAGCCGGCCTGGTAGAGGGCCTTCATCATGGTCATCAGTTTTGGTGCCAGATTGCTGGAGCCGGCCCCGGCGATCAGGAAAACCAGCGGCGCCTTCTGTTTCTGGTAGGCAAGGGTGCAGTTCAGCCCCTCATCGTAAAAGAAAATCGGAGGCTTCCGTCTGTCCGGGATGACATTCAGCACGAGTTGCCTGGTACGGATTTCCTTCGGCAACTCGGGCTTGAGATCGGCAGGCGTCCCCAGGATCGTGGCCTGGTAAGCGTCAGCGGTCGGGTAACCATAGCCGTCATCCGCCGCATGGCCTGGCACGGGCAACAGGACGAGGCAGGCCATCAACAGCAGTTTCAGGTGCATCATGCGGATGCCTCCCTTGCTCACGCTCCGTGCCGAATCGACAACCCCCCCGGGCAGACCGATTTCCCCCGCATAAACCGGACAGACCGGCTTAGCGAAGATAATTGACAGGATAATACATCTCATATTTAAAGCCCTCTTACCATCAGGCAGTCGCCATTGTTGTTCAGTTCTGCTCTGTAGCCGTGTCCTTTTCGCGCAGCGAGAAAAGAGGGCCGGACATCAAACCGGCCCTCTTTAGCGCCTTACTTAATAGACGTTTCAGTATCAGGTCATTTTTTGACCAGCACGCAGTCGACCCAGACCTCGACCCTGCGGTTTTTCTTTCTTGCGTCGGGAGTTGTGTTGTATACCAGCCGCCGGGTATCACCGTATCCCTTGGCCTCCAGGCGTGACTTGTCGATACCGAACTTCGCGATAAGGTATTCCATGACACTTTCCGCGCGCTGCTGGGAGAGCTTCATGTTGTAGTTGTAGCTGCCGACGTCGTCGGTATGACCGGCGATGAGGGCGGTTGTTTCCGGATACTGCTTCATGAAGTCGGCTGCCTTGGCTACCTGTGCTTCGTATTGCGGTTTGACCTGCGCTGAATCCGTATCGAAATCGATCATCAGCGGGATACAGACCTTAACGGGAGGAGGTACGAAATTCTTTTCCAGCGCGCAGTCGATTATTGCTTCGATCCTGCGGTTCATCTGTTTCCCTTCCTCGGTTGCATTATCGGCGATCGGCCGGGACATGCCGTACCCCTTGGCCTCCAGACGGGAACGCTCTATGCCGAACTTGTCGACCAGGTATTTAACAACGTTTTCCGCCCGATCTTGGGAGAGCTTGAGGTTATGCACCTCGCCGCCGACATTGTCGGTGTGTCCCTCGATGACAGCGGTGGAGGTGGGATGCGCCTTCATGAAATCGGCCACCTTGGCGATATCGAGATCAAACTCAGGCAGAATCTCCGCCCTGTCGATCTGGAAGTTGATATTGAGGGGGATACAGACCTTGACCATCCCTGTTTCAGGAACGGGGGGCTCAGCAACAACCGGGGGTGCGGCAACGGCTTGCGGCCCGCATCCTTCGGCTTCTTTGGCAAGCTTTCTGGCTTCCGCCAGGAGCCTGCTGGACTCTGTGTTGTGGCAGCTCCAGTAAACTTC
>JBGPID010000344.1:0-3552 GCA_041484725.1 Geobacteraceae bacterium
ACAAGGCATCGATCGGCATTTTCCGGGTTTCAGAGGAGGGAAAGATAAAGTTCGCCAATGGACTCGCCTGCCTGAGTCTCGGCTACACCCCCGAAGAGCTATGCTCCAAGGCGATTTTTGATATTGATCCGACCTTTAACCCGGAGCGGTTTCATGAACATCGGCGAACGTTGCGCAGCGATGGCTTCAGGACTTTTGAAACAATCCACCGGCGCAAGGACGGTTCGACCTTTCCGGTCGAGATCGCCGTCAATTATCTTGAATACCGGGACAAAGGGTTTACTGTTTCTTTCGCCAGGAATATCTCCGAGCGGAAAGTGGCAGAGGAGCAACTCAGAGAGAAAAAGCGTCAGTTGGAGGAATTGAACCGTACCTTGCGCCAGAGGGTCAAAATGGAAGTCGTAAAAAATCGTGAAAAAGATATTATCCTGATCCAGCAAAACCGTCAGGCCGCCCTGGGGGAAACGCTGGAGCACATTGTCCATCAGTGGAAACAGCCGCTGAACACGATTGGCATGTTGGTCCAGTATCTGCAGTCATGCTACACCGCGGGTAAACTGACCGATGATTTTATCCGCGAAACTGTCGATAAGACGATGGATCTGCTGGATCATATGTCGCAGACCGCCAATGTTTTCAGGGATTATTACAAACCGGAAAAAGAAAAGAGGGTGTTCGGGATAAAGGAAACCGTGGAAGAAGCGCTGTCATTTATTGAACCGGATTTCAGGCACCAGAATATCGCCGTGTTGATTGATGCGGATCCGGAATTAGCGGGCCATGGGTTTCCAAAGGAATTTGCCCAGGTGCTTCTGATTATTCTGACTAACGCGCGCGACGCCTTCAAGGAAAGAAGAACGGAAAAACCACGCCTGGCAATAAAGGCCTTTGCTGAGGGTAAAAGAGCGGTTGTGACCGTAACGGACAACGCAGGGGGGATAGCGGAGAAAGCGATCGGCAAGCTCTTCGATCTCTATTTTACCACCAAGGAGGCGACCGGCGGCACGGGAATAGGCCTTTACATGGCCAAAAGCATCATCGAGAAACATATGAAAGGGAGCCTGAGCGTAACAAACGTCGATGGGGGAGCGCAATTCAGGATAGAGGTCAGCACTCCGAGGCAAGTTTCAGGCCAGATGCGGCTGGAGGGGTCAGCCCCTCATTATTCATATTAAACATTCAATAAGTCTGAACTGAGCAGAAACTGGGACAAGAGAGAACGCAATGTTCCGACCGATACGCATGATACATATCCACTACGTAATCTCCGGGCAAGAAGTTATCGGCCCTGGAAAAAATTATTGACAAGACATATTCTATTTTGCTAGGCTAACAAAACCTAGCAAACAGGTTGGGTATAATTATTACTGGCCGGTATAAAGACCGGCATACAGCTTTTACAACTGAATAGCACCATTTCTTATCAAGAGCGACTGAGGGACCGGCCCTATGACGTCGCGGCAACCCCCCGTAAGGGGAAGGTGCCAATTCCTGCGGAACCGAAAGGTTCCGGGAGATAAGGAAGAGAGAGCCTTGAAAGGTCCTCTTCCGTCAGCCCCGGAAGGGGACTTTTATTTTGGAGGCAGACCATGAACATCTCGACAGAGGCAGTGCAGATCGGACTCGACTGGGACACCAGGACCGGGGCGGTGACGGTTCCCATCTACCAGACGGCAACCTTTCGCCATCCGGGGCTGGGCCAGAGCACAGGCTATGACTATTCACGCTCCGGCAACCCGACCCGGCAGGCCCTGGAGGATGGGATCGCCCGGCTCGACGGGGGCACCAGGGGATTTGCCTACGCCTCGGGCATGTCCGCCATCGCCAACCTTCTCCTGTTGTTCAAGAGGGGTGACCATCTGATCGTCACCGAGGACCTCTACGGCGGCACCTATCGCCTGTTCGAAAAGGTCTTCAGCCAGTATGACCTCTCTTTCACCTACGTGGATACCTCGGATGTGGAGGCGGTGCGCGGCGCAATCCGGCCGGAGACCCGCGCCCTCTTCGTGGAGTCGCTCACCAACCCGCTCCTCAAGGTGGCTGACATTGCCTCGCTTGCGGCGCTCTGCCGGGAACGGGGGCTCCTCAGTATCGTCGACAACACCTTCCTTACCCCGTACCTCCTGCGCCCCCTTGACCTGGGGGCGGACATCACCGTCTACAGCGCCACCAAGTATCTGGCCGGGCACAACGACACGGTGGCCGGCCTGGTGGTGGTGAAGGACGCGCATCTCGCCGAGATGGTCTACTTTAACCAGAACTCCGTCGGTGCGGTCCTCAGTCCCCAGGATTCATGGCTCACCATCCGCGGCATGAAAACCCTCTCCGTCCGCCTCGACCGGCAGCAGGAAAACGCCCGGCGAATAGCGGAGTGGCTTCATTCACACGCACGGGTTCGGAAGGTCTACTATCCCGGTCTTGCCGAACACCCAGGCCATGACCTCCTCAAGGAACAGGCAAGGGGGTTCGGCGCCATGATCGCCTTCGAAGTAGATGATCACAGCCTCGTGGAACAGTTGCTCATGAAGACAAAGGTGATATCCTTTGCCGAGAGCCTCGGCGGGGTGGAGACCCTGATCACCTTCCCTGAAGGGCAGACCCATGCCGATATCGAGCCGGCGATCCGGGCGCGGCTGGGGATCAACAACGTGCTGCTGCGGCTGTCGGTGGGGATCGAGGATGCAGAAGACCTGATCGCCGACCTGGCGCAGGCTTTTGAATAGACGCGCCGCTAGTAGCTGGCTGCGAGCAACTGGTAATTACAAAGGAGCTTGTTATGAAACTCGGCACCAGGATAATTCACGGCGGACACGAGATCGACCCCTATACGAAGGGGCTCTCCACCCCCATTTACCAGGTCTCCACCTTTGCCCAGGAGTCGGTGGACCATTTCGGCAGGTACGATTACGCCCGCTCCGCCAACCCGACCCGCGAGGCTCTGGAGGATACCATCGCTGGGCTTGAGAACGGGACGCGCGGCTTCGCCTTTGCCTCGGGGATGGCGGCGATCTCTTCGGCGCTGCTCCTCTTCTCCCCCGGCGACCATCTGGTCGTCTGCGAGGATGTCTACGGCGGCACCTTCCGGGTTCTGACCTCCCTGTTCAACCGGCTCGGCATCGAGGCGACGTTCGTGGACACCACGGAGCTGGAGAACATCGAGGCGAACTTAAGAGATAACACACGAGGGCTTTTCCTGGAGACCCCCTCCAACCCCCTCCTGAAGATCACTGACCTGGCCGGGGCGGCGGCGCTGGCCAGGGAGCGGGGGATCGTCACCCTGGTTGACAACACCTTCATGACCCCCTATTTCCAGAGGCCCCTCGATCTCGGTTGCGATATCGTCCTCCACAGCGGCACCAAGTTCCTGAACGGCCACAGCGACGTGATCTGCGGCTTCGCGGTGGTCAGGGACCCAGAGCTTGCCAAGCGGATCAGGTTCATCCAGAACGCCTTCGGTGCAATCCTCGGCCCTCAGGACTCGTGGCTGGTGCTGCGGGGGCTCAAGACCCTCAAGGTGCGGATGGAGGAGAGCCAGAGGGGGGCTGTTGCCGT
>JBGPID010000345.1:0-3544 GCA_041484725.1 Geobacteraceae bacterium
ACCTACGCCGGGTTAACAGGCGGGTAGTGGAATCGCTGGTCAAGTGCGGCGCCTTTGATTCCACCGGCGCCAGGCGCGCCGCTCTCATGGCCGGTCTGGAAGAGGCGATGAACCTCGGACAGAGAATCCAGCAGGAAAGGGAAAGCGCCCAGGTTTCCCTGTTCGGCGCGGCGGAAATCGTCAAGGGGAACGGCAATGGCGGCGCCAGGCTCCCCGATCTGCCGGAGTGGGACGAGAAACTCCTGCTCGGTTTTGAAAAGGAGGCGCTCGGCTTTTTCATTACCGGCCACCCCTTGAGCCGTCATACCGCCCTTATGAAGCGGTTCGTCACGGCCAACACCGCTGCCTTGGCCGAACTCCCCGACAAGAGCGATGTGAGGCTCTGCGGCATCGTAGCCACCCTCAAGGAGATCCTCACCAAAAAGGGAGAAAGGATGGGGTTCATTACCATTGAAGACCTGACCGGCTCGGTGGAGGTGGTGGTGCTTCCCGACATTTACGCTGCCTGCGTGGAGTGTCTGAAAAGCGACGAGCCGCTGCTGGTGACGGGGACCCTGGAAGTGGGGGAGAAGGGATCCAAGATCCGCGCCTCCGAGGTCCGGTCACTCAAGGAAGTTCAGGGGCGGGAAACCCGGAGCGTCCACTTCACGCTCACCGCTGCCGGCCTGGAACGGGACCAACTGCAGTCGCTGAAAGGTATCCTCGGCCGTTATCAGGGACCGTGCATCTCACTTCTGCACATCGTGATTCAGGAAAAGAGCAGAACCACCATCAAGCTCCCCGAATCATGCAGGGTAGCGGCAAGTGATGATTTGGCTCTGGCGGTTAAGAACCTGTTCGGCTATAATGCCGTAACTTTTGAGTAGTTCGCGTTGAACAATGACTGTTTTGTGAAACATCCCGTTTACATTGCACATTGCATCCTGTAAGTTAAACGATAACGATGACTGGGGGGCTTTGATCCATGGCTATTCAACATTATCTTGACTTTGAGAAGCCGATAGAGGAACTCGAGCGGAAGATCCGGGAACTTACTGCACTTTCCTCCGACACGGTAGACCTGAAGGGGGAGGTTGCCAAGCTGGAAAAGAGGGTGGATAAGATGAGGGAACAGATTTTCTCTACTCTTTCCCGCTGGCAGACGACCCAGGTTGCCCGCCACAACAACCGCCCCTTTACCATGGACTACACAAAACTGATTTTTACCGATTTCATCGAACTGCACGGTGACAGGAATTTCGGAGACGACCATGCGATTGTGGGGGGACTGGCCAGACTGGACGGTGAGCCGGTGATGGTCATCGGCCACCAGAAAGGGCGTGACACCAAGGAAAAGGTCTTCCGCAATTTCGGCATGCCGCACCCGGAAGGTTATCGCAAGGCCCTACGGCTGATGGAAATGGCAGAGCGGTTCAAGCTACCGATCGTAACCCTGGTCGATACCCCGGGAGCGTTCCCCGGGATCGGCGCCGAAGAGCGCGGTCAGGCGGAGGCCGTAGCCAGAAACCTGCGGGAAATGTCACGGCTTAAGGTGCCGATAGTCGTGGCGGTCACCGGCGAGGGGGGGTCCGGCGGAGCTTTGGGGATTGCGGTGGGAGACCGGATTCTGATGCTCGAATTCGCCATCTATTCGGTCATCTCTCCGGAAGGGTGCGCCGCCATTCTCTGGTCGGACGGGAGTAAAGGGGCACAGGCGGCGGAGTCCCTGAAACTGATGGCCACGGACATCAAGGCGCTGGAGGTCATCGACGAAATCGTAAAAGAGCCATTGGGCGGCGCACACCGCGATCATAAGGCCGCGGCGAATAACCTCCTTGAGGCAATTTCCCGAAACCTGAAGGAATTGAGGGCAATCCCGCCGGAACAACTGGTTGAGGAGAGGTATCAGAAGTTTCGCAAGATGTCGAGGTTTGTGGAATATTCAGGCTGAAGGTTGAAGGATTTGCAGAGTCTTTTGCCCTCTGCATATCTTGGATAATTATGCTCGAACGGTTGCAGAAAATACTTTCCACCGCCGGGGTCGCATCTCGACGTGAGGCGGAAGGGATGATTACCGCCGGCCGGATTGCCGTCAACGGCAAGGTAGTGACCGAACTGGGAAGCCGCGCCGACCCGTCGCAGGACCGGATTACCCTGGATGGGAAAGCGGTCCGTCCGGAAGGGGACAGGATCTATATTCTCCTCAACAAGCCGGTGGGTTACGTGACAACTTTGAAAGATCCGCAGGGGCGGCCGGTTGTCACGGATCTGCTGAAGGGGGTGAAGGAACGGGTCTATCCGGTCGGCCGGCTCGATTACAATACCGAGGGGCTGATCCTTCTCACCAATGACGGTGAATTGGCGAACAGGCTTGCACACCCCCGCCATGAAGTGGAGAAGGAATATCTGGTCAGGGTGCGAGGCAGTGTTGCAGCGGATCAGATACGGCGACTTGCCGCGGGGGTCGATCTGGAGGATGGCAGGAGCGCGCCGGCGGTTGTGAAACTTATGCGGGAAAGCCCGAATAATACCTGGCTGTCCATTACCATCCACGAGGGGCGCTATCGCCAGGTGCGCCGCATGTGCGAGGCAGTGGGGCTGGCAGTGGTAAGGCTGAAGAGGACCGGTTACGGGATTCTCCAGACCGGGGAGTTGAAGACGGGTGAATACCGCATGCTGACCCCGGCAGAGGTGAAGGGATTGCGTTCTCTCTCCACGGCGGATAGACGGCCAGCCAGGAATAGCGTGAATAAGAGGGAACCTTAAGGCAGTTACATTTATCGGCTCATGAATACACCATACCAGTATCCATGCGGAACAATGCGGCATTGGGAAATAGCATGGGATTAGTCATAAAACCATCGGATCTCTACTACAAATACCCGAAAGACACTGCCGGCCGCGACCTGCCGAAGTTCGCCGGCAAACCCGACCCGGCCCCCTTCAACCGCGATGACCTTTATGAAGTGCTGCCGATGCTGGAGGCGGTAATGGACGCACTCGGCAGCGACGAAGGACGGATACTCCACCTCCTTGAGGAAATCCTCAATCTCGACATGCCGCGCTGCATATCCACCCGCGAAGAGGTTTTTGACTGTCTCGTTGAAACCGCCCGGGAGCGGCTCGGGACGGTTTGAGCAGCAGGGTACCGCCCATATTTCATTAAAGTTTATTTCCCGGTTTCTGGACCTTCCGTCTTTTCCGTGATCCAGTAGGTCTGTTTATGCGGGTTGCCCGTCAACTCGACCAGCCGTCGTTCGGCCGCGGCGCGATCAGCGAAGGCGCCTACCAGAAAACGATTACCGTTGTCATCCTGGCGCCAGAGTTCGAATTTCAGGGTCATTTCGTGAAAAACCTGAGCGCACTTTTGACAATATCGAAAAGATCGGGATCCGCGTTTCTCAAGGTACTTCCGTACAGATCGAAACCGGAACCATCCGCATAATACCCGCCCGAGGCAGGTTGTGCGTAATTCTTGAGTTTTTCCCGTTCCTTCTCTGCTTCAACATTTTTGAGCTGTTCCTGCTGAAGGAGTTTCCCCCCGGCCTTCATCCATTCAAAAAGA
>JBGPID010000346.1:0-3530 GCA_041484725.1 Geobacteraceae bacterium
TTATCTGGCGTTCCTGAGACGGGAAGGGATCGCATACAACGGCTTCAACCTCATTTTCGGCGACATGAAACGCCTCTGCTGGTTTTCCAACCGCGGGGGCGATCCGCAGTTCCTTCAACCGGGCATCCACGGCATCTCCAACTACCTCCTCGACACCCCCTGGCCGAAGGTGAGCCACGGCAAGGAAGCAGTGGAGCGTCTTGTCGTCGCGGGAAAAAACATAGAGCCGGATGCGCTTTTCGCCATCCTCGCCGACCGCACCATCCCCCCGGACAACCTCCTTCCCGACACCGGCGTGGGGATTGAACTGGAAAGGGTGCTGTCGCCGCCATTCATCTCGGCCCCCACCTACGGCACAAGGTCTTCCACCATCCTCCTCATCGACCGGAATGGAGAAGCCACCTTCATCGAAAAAACCTACAACGTTAAAGCGGAAGAGGCGAAGAGCGTCACTTTCCAATTCAGGATCGAATAGACGGGGGAATGACCACCCCCCGGCAAAACCGGAACCTGACAGAAAAACAGGGCCTTATTCTGGACGCAGAAAAGGCCGAAAAAGCCGATAAATGCGGATAAACCAAGAACCTTTTAATAGTGTTGTTTTTTTGATCGGTTTTTATCCCACTTTTCCGCTTTTTCTGCGTTCCATCGGCGCGAGTTTTTTGATTTTTTTTATATACTGTAAATAGTGACCCGCTCGTAGGACTTTCCACGAACAACGGAAGTTCAATGCTCGTGCGGCGTCATATGCGTCCCCGCCACCACGTAACGGCAATCCCGCTGCGCAACAAAGGTGAATGATTCATCCGGATCAAAGGAAACGGCTTCTTCTTTCGCGATCGGTATTCGTGTCCCGCCATTTATCAGGAGCGCATCCCCCTCCAGGAGAAACAGGATCTCGTCATGTCCTCCCGGGGCCATTTCCCGTTCTTCGTTCGCCGCTGCCTCCCCGTATACCAGATAAACGCCATGTCTCCCGGTATCCGAAGAACCGACTATGTATTCCTTGTATTTAGCATTGAACATTTCCCTCACCTTGAATTTTTTCACTCACCCTCCTTTATCCCTGCCCTGTATCTGAGGCAGACAGGATTTTCCACTGTTGCACCGGACGTCGAGAAATCGAGCGATGGAGATACGCAGATCTGTGTAAATCCGGCTTCCTTGAGCAATTCCCGCATTTCTTCCCGGTCATGACCCCATACCCGGAAATCCTGGGTCACGCCGAAGTTTTCGAATATTCCTCTCAGGAGGATCTCTCCGGTTCCCCTGTCCAGAGTTCTCCGCCAGATGATGCCGAGATCCTTTTCGTGTACCTCTTCAGGAAAAGTGTCGCCGATCGCCAGGATATCGAAAAGAAATATGCCGTCAATCTCCAGGCATGACCTTATCTTCCTCAAAACAGCGGGTAATGACTTTTTCGGGATGTGGGAGATCACGTTGCCCAGGCTGTAAACCAGATCGAAACTCCCCAGCCACGTCAGATCGTCCTTTTCCAGATCAGCGGCAAAAAAATCCGCCTTCAGGGCCGTATCGGCGGATCTTCGCCGGGCCAATTGGATCGCCGACATTTCCACGTCCATGCCGGTTATGGAATATCCCCTTTTTGCCAGCTCAAGGGCATGAAGTCCTGCGCTGCAGCCGATATCCAGGACCCGCCCCTCTTTCCGGCCGTACCATGAAAGAATCGCCTCCACTTCACGGATATGCTCCCCATGGGAATAGTGGGCCTTCTCATAGATTTCCAGCCCTTTATCCCTGTAAAGCTCAATGTCGGTCATGGGGTAATCCGCCTCTGTTTCCGTTTCTTATTCATCTCCGCCGGATCTATTCCGTGATAGGCGCACATGGCCCTGTCGGGCGCCAGCGGGTATTCCGCACGGAAACGGCACCCTCCCGCGCACTCCTCCAGGACCGGGCACCCCTTGCATTCCAGCGCCGCAAGGGGAATATGCTCGAGTTTCAGCCAGCATGACCGTAGTCCCCGCCGTGCGTCCCCCAGCGGTTTTTCCCCGTAGAAGCCGCATTTCAGGGCCGTGCCGGTCGGCGTCACGGTCATGAGATGCCGACCGCAGGCAAAGCCGTCGGAAGAGCCGTGGTACCCCCCTCCACGCGCATACTCCATGAGCGGTGCAGCCACTTCGTAGGATACGGCCAGATCGCGGTTCTGTTCCAGCGATCCGGCCATGCAGAGGATATCTATTCCCCACTCCAACGCGTCGATCTCTGCGGTGAAGCGCCTGAGTTGATCAAATTCATCGAGATTGCCGCTATGGATCATGGTTGCGATGGAAACGGGAATCCCTTCTTCCCCGGCAGCGCGTATCCCCGCCATGACACCGGCGAAGGCGCCGGGGCCGCGGAGCATGTCATGCCCCCGCTGCCAGCCGTCCAGGCTGAACTGTATCTCTTCGACGCGAAGCCACGGCGCATTCCTGGCGGTTATGAGGGTGCCGTTCGTGAGCAGAATGCGGCGAATCTTGAGCTTATCGGTCAGCTTGATAAACTCCCGCAGATGGGGATAGAGAAGGGGCTCCCCCCCTGAAATAAGGAGCCTTACCCCCCCCATTTCCTCGAATTCCCGGGCAATGGAAAGGGCGTCTTCCAGGGCGATCTCTTCGCGGCGCGGCGGCCCCAGGTAGCAATGGCGGCATGCAAGGTTGCATTGCCGCAGAAGCTGAAGCTCCAGGTATCTCAGGGAGGGGACCGGCCCGTTCCCTGCGCGGTTTGCAACCCTCTCCGGTTGCGGCAGGCGCTCCAGAAGCCCTTCCTTCAGGCAGAACCTGACGAAACTTTCGTCACCGGTGAGATCGCGCCCTCTTGCGGAGCCGTCACAGGCCAGCAGGAAATCTCTCCCATCATCGTTAAGTTCGTACAGCTCGTCATTATCGATGTGATAGAGATATGGCTGCTCCAGGTTTTTCAGGGCCACCCGCGGATGAAGCCTCAGGTATGCATCCTGCCATCCCCTTCTACCCATCGGCGATCTCCTCCAGCTTCTTCCTGGAAACGACACCATTTGCCGCGAGCAGGGCCAGCAGAATATACCCTCCGCACGGCTCGGCATCCGGTGGGGGGCTCACCGACCGGAAATCGCAGTCGTCCCGCAGAAACGGGCAGCCCCGACAAACGGCATCTCCCGCAACGGTGTTTATCACGGATTCAAGGCATGGCTCCGGTTTCACTGCCGATATAGCTTCAGGGGAGAGCAGCCCCTTTCCCAAGAGAATTTCCAGTAATCGGGCTCCATTGCAAATCAGCTCTTCTTTCACCCCCTCCCGGTAGAAAGAACAGAACGGTTTGCAGACGATATCCTTGATGTCTCTTTTAGCCATCTCTTTTCCCCGTCCCGAAAAAAAACAGGGCCGATAGCATGAACCATCGACCCTCTGTAAATGAACACGAACAAATCAGCATGTTTGCTTGCACTTGCACAGACCTCTGGCGACTCTTCTGACCTTCCGGATCTTCATGGTTCCCTCCTTTCTTCGCCTTATGCGAGTATTATGGATAAAATCCTACAACTAAAA
>JBGPID010000347.1:0-3514 GCA_041484725.1 Geobacteraceae bacterium
CAGATAGTCGTTCCATATCCCCTCGGCCCCTCTGTTGATCCTGGAAATCAACGCGTTCACCGGCGACATGAGATTAAGCACCGCTCTCTCGAAAAGGGTTTCATGCTCTTTATCCTTGAGATTCAAGGAGTAGAAGACAAATGCAACAAGGAGAATAATCCCGATAAAAAGGTATCTCCTGTATTTCCTGATCAGTTCCCACATTCGCTTAACCATAAATGGGTAAGGGGAGACAACGCGCCCCCCCTCCCGGTCTTCCTGAAAACAGATTCAAAATGATTGCATTGGCACAAAGGTAGGGGCGGCGCTTGCTCCGCCCAATCGGGGCGCGGCAAGCAGCGCCCCTACTTCATTCCCTCCGCCTGAATGGAGAGGTTCCGTCAATCCAGGCGAAATGGAGAATCCACAACATCCTCATGGCGGATCTCGTCAACCGGAAACCGCTTTCCCACCCCGGCATAGAGTCGATTGGGGACATTGAAGACGATGCCGTTTTCCGTACCGATGTTCTTATAGGCATGGACCACCCCGGACGGGACGATCAACATCTTGGGTGAGTCCACCCCTGTATAAATAATCTGTCTGATGCCGCAGGTGGGGGAATCCGCCCTCGTGTCCCAGAGATACACCTTGAAGTTGGAAGGTCCGATGAAACAGAAATAATCGGCCTGTTCCACATGTTCATGGGGGCCGCGGGCAATCCCCGGCTGGGTCATGGATATATACGCCATTACCGGCAACACTGTTGCTTCGATTTCATCCTCCCGGAACAATTCGGCAAGCCATCCGCGCTCATCGAGGAATTTGGTCAGAGGTCTGATTACCACGTCGTGGATTTTACCCTTTTTGAATTCTACGTTCGCCACGTTCATGCTCCTCAGTCGAGTTCGGTCACTTCATGCAGTATCCTGGTCAGATAGTCGCGATAGGACGATTTGGGGGTAGCGGCGATAACTGCTTCCATTCCCCGGCAGTCGATATAACCCATGCGCAGGGCGATCTCTTCCAGACAGGCGATTTTCAGCCCCTGCCTGGCCTCCAGGGTACCGATGAAATGGCTTGCCTCAAGCAGGCTCTGATGGGTGCCGGTGTCCAGCCAGGCAATACCCCGCCCCAGTTTTTCCACCCGTAATTCACCTCGATGCAGATATTCCAGATTGACATCGGTTATTTCCAGCTCGCCCCTGTCTGAAGGGCGGATTGCCTTCGCTATTTCCACCACCCTGCCGTCATACAGGTAAAGACCCGGTACCGCGTAGCTGCTTTTCGGATGGGGCGGTTTTTCCTCGATACTGATCGCATTACCGCCTGCATCGAATTCCACCACGCCATACCGTTCGGGATCGTGAACATTGTATCCGAATATAGTGGCGCCCCCGGCAAATTCCCCGGCAATCTTATCGAGCCCTATCTTGCCATAAAAGATATTATCGCCAAGGATCAGACAGACCGGTTCTTTACCAATGAACTCTTCACCCACCAGAAAGGCCTGGGCGATCCCTTTCGGTTCCGGCTGAACCTTGTATGAGAGCCGGATCCCCCAGCGTGAGCCGGTTCCCAGCAGCGCCTCGAAACGGGGCGTATCATGGGGGGTGGAGATTATGAGGATGTTGTCGATTCCAGCCATCATAAGGGTGGCCAGGGGGTAGTAGACCATCGGCTTGTCATAGACAGGCTGCAGTTGCTTGCTGGCTATCAGCGTCAGGGGATAAAGCCTGTTTCCGGCGCCGCCGGCCAGTAGAATGCCCTTGTTAATGCCCATAGTAAGCTGCCTTTTCTTGAAGGATGTTTTCATTCCCCATTAAACCGGGATTTGCAGCAAAGATCGACTGTTTTTAACATACCATGGGGAATCCAGTCAAACTATATAGTGAAAACATAGATTCAGGTTGAGGTTCAGGTTCAAAAAAACTCAACCTAAACCTGTGAGCGCAGCGAACGAAAACCTTAACCTGTTTCATCAATAATGGCCCGGACAGCTGTCAACAGATCGTCGTAAACAGGAATATCCGCCGGCAGTTTGGCTGATTCGGCGGCGCCGTAACCCGTTCTAACCAGGATGGGGCGGCATCCCGCATTCAATCCGGCTTCCACATCCGCCAACTTGTCGCCGATGAGGTATGAGGATGCCAGGTCCAGGGAAAAGTCATTTGCCGCCCGGAGAAGCATGCCTGCCTGGGGCTTGCGGCATGCGCACGACTTCCCGTGACTGCCCGTGCTGTACTCCGGGTGGTGGGGGCAGAAATAATAGCCGTCAATGGCGGCGCCGAAGCGGGCCAGTTCCGCATCCAGATGCCGGTGCAGACGGATGATCGCGGATTCGTCATAATACCCCCTGGCAACGCCGGATTGATTGGTGACCACGATCACGAGGAAACCCGCATCGTTCAGAAGCCTAATCGCCTGCGGCGCTGCGGGGATGAACTCGAACTCCGCCGGGCGGTGCAAAAACTCCCTTTCAACGTTGATTGTGCCGTCACGGTCGAGAAAGACGGCACGCCGCTTCGTCATGAAAACCTCATAAAGACAGGTGTTAAGGCTGAAGACTGAAGGAAGGCAGGCTGAAGGAAGAAGGTCGAAGGCTGATTTTTTTCCTAACAGTCTTCAGTCTATCAACCTGCGTAATTTTTAAGTATCTTCTCGATAATGTTCGTCGTCGATTTCCCGTCAACGAATTCGACCAGTTCCACCCGGCCGCCGCATGATTCCACAACATCCTTCCCCACCACTCCGTCCGGGGTATAGTCTCCACCCTTGACCAGCACCGCCGGTTTAAGGGTTTCGATGAGCCGAAGCGGTGTATCCTCGGCGAAGACGACCAGATAATCGACACAATCCAGGGCGGCCAGGATGTGCCCCCGCTCCGCTTCACCGATGAGTGGACGTTTATCCCCCTTGAGGCGGCGCACCGAAGCGTCGCTGTTGAGCCCCAGCACCAGCAGGTCGCCGAATGACCGCGCCTTCTGGAGGTACTTCACATGCCCCGCATGGAGAAGATCGAAACAGCCATTTGTAAAGACCACCTTCTTCCCCTTTGCCTTTTCCGCCTCGACTATGGCGGCAAGGACGTCCAGGTTTTTGATCTTTTCCCCGGAATCACGATGACCATGGCTTATGGCATCGATGATCTCCGCCGGCGCAACCGTCGAGGTCCCCAACTTACCGACCGCGATCCCCGCCGCCACATTGGCCAGCCGCGCTGCCTCGGCAAAATCCCGACCGGATGCGAGAGCAAGACCCAGAACAGCCAGCACCGTATCACCGGCGCCGGTAACATCATAAACCTCCCGGGCAACGGTGGGAATATGAACCACTGCACCACCCCGCGAAAAGAGCGACATTCCCTGTTCACTCCGGGTAACGAGCAGCGCGTCCAGGTCCAGATCCTCGAGAAGAATCCGCGCCGCCGCCCGCAGGCTGTCGTCATCGACGATGGCAATTCCCGCGGCGATTTCGGCCTCTTTACGGTTGGGTGTGAGGATGGATGCGCCGCGGTATCTGCCGTAATCATTAC
>JBGPID010000348.1:0-3512 GCA_041484725.1 Geobacteraceae bacterium
TCGAAGTAGCGGAGCGGCAGATCGCGATAACTCCGCAACTGGGATTTATAGATCATCATGTGGGCCAGGCAGTTCATCGGCTTGATGCCGTACCCCTGCCCCTCCACATCGGTGAAATACATGTTCTCGCGGTAGTTATCGTAGTGCCCGGAACGCTGCCAGAGCTCGGTCTTGAGGATCTGCGGACCGACGACGATATCGTAACCGCGTTTCAGGTGCTCTTTCCGCTCGAAATCTTCGAGAACGGTCCTGAGCATCGCTCCCTTGGGATGCCAAATGACCAGTCCGGCCCCCACCTCTTCGGAGAAGGAGAAGAGATCGAGTTCTTTGCCGAGCTTCCGGTGATCGCGCCGCTTTGCCTCTTCCAGGCGTTCGAGATGCGCCTCAAGCTCCTTTTTATCGGCAAAGGCGGTTCCATAAATACGCTGGAGCATTTTATTCTTTTCATCGCCGCGCCAGTATGCACCGGCAATGGAGATGAGTTTGAACGCTCTGCAAAATGCGGTCGAGGGGAGATGGGGGCCACGGCAGAGATCTATGAAATCGCCCTGGCGATAGAGTGAAACCTTGTCGGCTTCCAGAGCTTCAATGATCTCGACCTTGTAGGTCTCACCCATAACCCTGAAGAGCGTGGCAGCCTCGTCCCTGGTAAACTCCTGACGTTCAATCGGAAGATCGGCGTTGGCCAGCTCGCGCATCTTTTCTTCAATTCTATCCAGATCTTCCGGGCTGAACGGGGTGTCCATGTCAAAGTCATAATAAAACCCGTTCTCTATGGCGGGGCCAATGGTAACCTTTGCCCCGGGAAACAGGCATTTGACCGCCTGCGCCATCAGGTGCGAGGTTGAGTGCCTTATTATATCAAGGGCTTCAGGACTTTTCCCGGTAATTATTGCAACGCTCGCACCGTCCGGCAGAATGGCCGAAAGGTCGACAGGATTTCCGTTTATTTTGCCGGCAAGCGCGGCTTTGGCAAGGCCCGTTCCTATTGCTGCGGCCAGATCACGGACCGTTGCCCCCGCGCTGAGCAATTTAACGGAACCATCGGGAAGCGTTACTTTGATGTCACTCATCTATTGTCCCTTAACGGAAAGAGGCATCGAACCCCGATGCCCCTGTCACATCTTTAGCCTAGGCATGTGTTTAATGGTAGGCGCGGGCGGTTTCGAACCGCCGACCCCTAGCGTGTCGAGCTAGTGCTCTACCCCTGAGCTACGCGCCTGCATAAAACGTAGTATTTCTAGCAGGTCAGATGGTTGTTGTCAAGGATTTTGTTTATTTCTTACCTGATTATCACCCGGGAAAATTTGACAAGATAATCAACTCCCGACCAGATTGTTATAATGGTCGCTATCCAGAGGTAGAAAATGCCGATATTATGCATATTAACATAAAGGTAAGGGTTTTCTATGGCAAAAAACCAGTGGTAGTCGTAATGCAGAAGCAGCCCCAGAATGGCCACTATCTGGAAGATGGTTTTAAACTTGCCCAGATTACTGGCAGGAATGACGATACCTTCCGTGGAAGCGAGGCCGCGCAGACCGGTAATGATGATCTCACGCCCCAGTATTATAAGAACCATCCATGCGGGCGCCCGGTCATACGGCAGAATCATTATCAATGCCGACATGACAATGAGTTTGTCGGCAATAGGGTCGAGGAATTTGCCGAAAACCGTGACGATGCCCATTCGGCGCGCCAGGTAACCGTCCAGCCAGTCGGTGATTGAGGCAATGGCAAATACGCCGGCAGCCCAGATCGATGCGGATTTGGAAGGGGAAAGGAGTATAGCGGCCAATACCGGTATGGAAGCAATGCGGAGCAGGGTCAGGATATTGGGCAGGTTCCAGATCGGGTTTTTATTGTCAAGGGACATGGAGCGTTCTCGGTAACCGGCTATCATGGTGAAGATAACAGTTTCTTGTGTCCAGGCCTGGGCTTTAGTATCCGCCGACAGTCTAAGGACTATCAACCTCGAATATAATAAGGTCAGTTGTTTTGATATGATTTCCTGTACTGCATTACCCTTGCGACGTAATTGCGGGTCTCCTCGTAGGGGGGAACCCCGTTGTACTGGGCCACCCGGGAAAGCCCGGCATTGTAAGCGGCAAGCGCCAGGGTCACATCCCCCCTGAAGGTGTCCAGGAGAAATTTGAGGTAACGGACCCCGCCGCGAATATTATCCGCCGGGTCGAAGGAATTTGCAACCTTGAGACTTTTGGCGGTTTGCGGCATCAACTGCATGAGGCCGCTTGCTCCCTTGGCCGAAACGGCATTGGGATCATAGCCGGACTCGGCATGAATAACTGCTTTGACCAGCGACTTATCGACTCCATACTGCAATGCGCAGGAATTGATAATCGGATCGAACTCCGCGGGATTTCCGGCACATCCCGTCAGTCTGAACGTCGTGCGGAGCTGTCTGTCTTTCTTGATATCCCGCATGAATATCTTGAAACGGTGGTCGGTAGGGGCATCGGTGAAGTGCAGCACCCCTTCATCATCCTCATATTTATAGATATCGGACGCTGCAGCGGGCATAGCCAGGAACAGGGCAACAAGTAATAGGAAAATGGAAATTTTCTGACTTGTCATAACAAAATCCTTCTGCAGCATCGGCAAAGACAGATTCGCAGCGGGTCGCCATCAATATATAGAGCAAAACGGTTGAAATTACAAGCAATAAACTTGTTTTCGAAAACCTGGACGCTTTACCGCTCCCGGCCTCGCCCTCCACCCCTCGTCGATCTCCCCTTTCCGCCGGTTAATTTCCCTACAACCGGCCTTTTTCCTTTGACGGGAATAACCGTATAATCACCATCTATCGCAGATTCTCCGGCGGACTTTTCGGGCGGTGCCGTCTGTACCAGGACAAAGTCGATCTGCTTCTTCTCCAGGCTCACGTTTGCCACCCGCACGCGAACCCTGTCACCAATCCTGAAAACCGCCCGGCTTCGCTCGCCTTCAAGCGCATGCCGCTTCTCCTGGTACCGGTAAAAATCGTGCGGCAGAGTCGATACATGGACCATTCCTTCCACGAACAGTTCCACCAGTTCCACGAAGAAACCATGAACGATAACACCGGTAATGAACCCGTCGTACTCATAGCCGACCTTATCCAGCATGAACTGCATCTTTTTCAGTTCGACGATCTCCCGCTCCGCCTCCATGGCAAGCCGTTCCCTCACGCTGGAATGGGAGGCAATTTCTGGAAGGGTCGCTGTGAGTCGTTCCAGCTCGCGCTCTTTCAGTCTGCCGGCTATCACCCCCTTGAGAATCCGGTGGACAACGAGATCGGGATAGCGGCGTATGGGCGAGGTAAAATGCGTATAAGAGGTTGCGGCAAGGCCGAAATGCCCCAGGTTTTCCGCGGCGTAACGGGCCTGTTTCATACAGCGCAGCAGCACCTCGTTGATCATCCGTTCTTCCGGTTTCCCTTCCGCCTGTTCGAGGAGCCGCTGCAATTCTCCGGGAGGGACCTGTTCCCCGATCATCCGGAATTCATAGCCGAA
>JBGPID010000349.1:0-3508 GCA_041484725.1 Geobacteraceae bacterium
CTTTGCCCAGACCAGGGACCGGCAAAGCTTGTGAAATCTGCAGGCATCAATAGGATGTATCGTTGCAAAAAACAAAGGCCGGGAAATCTCCTCCCCGGCCTCATGCTATGCAGAACGTCCGTTCGTGTCGGTCTCTTGGGCCAGTTGCTTTCCGATCACGAACAGAAGCTGGCCTTCCTGAACGGTATCATTGAGCTTCACGCAGACCTCGGCGATCTGGCCGTCAAACGGAGCGAGAATCGCATTCTCCATCTTCATGGCTTCGAGATTCGCCATCTCCTCGCCCTTATGCACGATGTCCCCGGCCTTGACCGCGCCTCGTGACGTATTGCCGATCCGCCAGACGCTCCCGTTGATCGGCGCGCCCACGTCGTTCGGGCCCTTTGCCATCCGGATCTCGGGCTTCTTCACGCGCGGTGTCTCGACCAGATAGACCCTCGTTTTGTTGTTGACCTTCATCACCACGTGGATAACGCCGGCGTACTCCATACCGACGGAGACCAGCTCCACGGATTTAGGCTTTCCCCAAAGTTCGAAATCCACCTTGTCGCCGGGCTTGTGGAGCCCGGTCCTCCAGACATTGGTCGGAAGCACCATCGGCGCTTCGCCGTATTTCGTCCGGAATTCGATGAACTCCAGTGCGTCCTTCGGATGCATGAGGTGAAGAACGAACTCTTCCTCCGTTGCCGGTTTTCCGATACTTTCGTCCAATTCCCGCCGGATCTTTTCCAGATTGTCATCAGGTACTGATTCCAGCGGGGAAAGCTCCTTCCGCTCCCGGATCCGCGCTTCCCATTCTTCACCGAAGGTGCTGCGGTAAACCCATTCCGCGGGCCATCCCACGGGAAGTTTCCCATAATTTCCGAGCAGCAGGTTTCTGAAATCACCCGGCGCGTTCCGGAACAGCGTGAGCAGCTCTTCTTGCTCGGCTTGGTCCATGGCGCCGAAATCCTGGCCCTTCATCTCGACGAATTTCGTCAAGAGATGGATGATGTACTTGACGCCCTTTGCTCCCCGCTCTTTTGCATACCGGTTCACAATCCCGCTGCAGGTCACCCAGGTGACCTGCGAGCCGGGCGTCACGTCGAAGTACTTCACGATCTTGTTGTACAGAGACATCACCTTCAGGATCGAGGGCATGAGCAGAAGAAATTCGCCTTTGTCCGCTTGTTCAAAGGAGCTGGGAAATGCGCCGCCCGGCATCCGGTGCGTCGTCACGCTGTAGTCGAGCCCCTTGAAGGGAGACTCCGCCCAATCATAGTGGCCGATCCACTCCCGCACCTTCTGCACGGCCGCCTCGGCCTGAGGCAGTTTCAGCTTCACGGGAATGCCGGACTCTTCAAAGATCGCCCGGACCGCCAGGATGGGAGAATGCCCATAGAAGCGCACCAGCGAGTCTTCCTCCACGTCGAAGATCGTCGCTCCCGCCTTTGCCGCGGCCAGGAACGCGGGGATTGCGAGCCCGTCGGTGATATGTCGGTGGTAGTTGATGACGAGTTCGGGATAGGCCTGCTTGATCGCATCGATGAGCGTGCCGATGCGAATCACGTCGCCGACGCCGGCCATGTCTTTGACGCACAGGACGATCTCATCGATGCCGCCGGCAAGGGCCACCATCTCCCGGACCACGCCGAGGTAATACTCGTTCGTGGCCCAGTCCGCCACGGTGAAGGATATGGTCGGCTCGAACAGCCGCCCCCGTTTCATGACCACTTCCGCCACAGAGCGCATATTGCGCACATCGTTCAGGAACGAAAAGCACCGCCACACGTCGATGTCCACCCGTGACACCACATGCTCGATGACGTTTTTCGGGTAGGGCCGGTAGCCCCATAAATTCGTCTCGCGGATAAGGGTCTGGAGCAGGACGTTCGGCATCAGCTCCCTGAGGATGGCGGTCTCCTCAAACGGGCTCTCTTTCCTGTTCATGACCCCGACGTGCCAGCGGGCGCCGCCATGACACTCGGCGCTGAACAACCCCATGGCGTTGTAATAGGGCGCAAGGGTCTTCAGGTCGTAGATGCGGTGCCGGTTCTTGAAATCGGACTGGCCTGCGTCCCGCATGCTTACCGAAGTAAAACACACACCCGTCAGGGAGCGTACGGCCTTGATGATCTCGCGGGGCGACATCCCCGGTTTGGCAAAGTGTGCGTCGTTCATCATATTCCTCACATCCATTTCTGCGGCCCGAGCGCCGATATTTCCGCAACGTATCGCGCAATTTTAAGCACTTCGTCTTCGCTGCTCTTCTCGGTAAACATGGATATCAGCTCATCCATATGCTCTTCAAGAAACCGGGTGGAAAACTCTCCCGCGATGAACGAGGGATGACGGATAATGCTGAGCAGCAGCGGAGCCAGGGTCCTGACCCCTTCGACCCGCAGACCCCTGCTGATGGAACGGTCCATCGCCCGTATGGCTGATTCCCGGTCAGGCCCCGCAGTCATGATGAGCATGAAGAGAGAATCATAGTAGGGCGGGATGCTGTCGCCCTGATACACACCCGATGCCACGCGCACACCGGGACCCATCGGAATCTCAAGCCTGGTTATGGTGCCGAAGGAAGGGCTGAAGGTCCGGGGGTGCTCCGCATTCAGGCGCACTTCAAGCGCCCAGCGGTTCGGATGGATATTGGATTGCTTGAACGGCAGCTTTTTGCCCACGGCGACGTCCAGCATGATACCGACGATGTCCAATCCCGTGATCAGCTCGGTGATGCCGTGCTCCACCTGCAAGCGCGTATTGACCTCCAGAAAATAGAACTTCCTGGTTGCGGAATCGAAGATGAATTCAACGGTGCCCGCGCTGGTGTACCCGATTTCCCGCATCAGGCGGGTCGCGGTGAAGCACATTTCCTGGCGAAGGCCGTCGTCGAGCGTGGGTGACGGAGCTTCTTCGATGATTTTCTGGTTCCGTCTCTGGATGGTGCATTCCCGCTCAAACAAGTGCACGACGTTGCCCTGTTCGTCGGCAACGATCTGGACCTCGATATGCCTGCCCCGTTCGATATATTTTTCAACCAGGATCGTCTCGGACCCAAAGGATTTTTTTGCCTCGGAACGGGCCTGGGCAAGGCCTTGTTCCATCTGGTCCTGATGCTCCACCTTGACCATGCCTTTGCCGCCTCCGCCTGCCGCAGCCTTGATCATGATAGGGAAGGACACCTTCTCGTCTTGCATCCATTTGTTGATCTGCCCGATATCGGTAACATCGCTGATTCCCGGTATGGTAGGGACATTGGCCTTCTGGGCAAGCAGCTTGGCCTGGATCTTGTCCCCCATCATCTTGATCACCCGGGGCGACGGTCCCACCCAGATCAGTCCCGCGTCGATGACCTGCTGGGCGAACTCTTCGTTCTCCGCAAGAAAGCCCCAGCCCGGATGGATTGCATCCGACTTGCTCCGGAGCGCGGCGTCGATCATTTTGTCAGGATTGAGATAGGACTCGATCGGCGGCGCTTCGCCGATATGCACGGCGCTGTCGGCCATGAACACATGATGCGCCAACC
>JBGPID010000350.1:0-3487 GCA_041484725.1 Geobacteraceae bacterium
ACATTTGGCATGCATGTCAAATGTCAAGACCTGACCCCTAGTCTTACTCTTCCTCTTTAAGTTCGCCACGTAACCTGCGCATTATCTCCGGGTCGGGGAAGCCGTCCAGTTTCATACCCAGGGTGAGTCCCATGTCCACAAGAATATCCTTGATCTCATTGAGTGACTTGCGGCCGAAGTTCTGCGTCTTGAGCATCTCCGCCTCCGAGCGGGAGACAAGTTCACCGATCAGTTTGATTCCCGCGTTTTTCAGGCAGTTGGCGGAACGGACCGACAATTCCAGTTCGTCAACCGACCGGTAGAGATTCTCGTTAAGCTTCTCGCGCTCTTCTTCGACCTCAACTTCCTCGCTCGGCTCGGCCTCTTCGTCAAAGTTGATGAAAATCGTAAGCTGTTCCTTGAGGATTTTGGCTGCATAGGCCACCGCATCGTCAGGTTTGACGCTGCCGTCGGTCCAGACCTCGAGGATCAGCTTGTCGTAATCGGTTATCTGGCCGACACGGGCATTTGTCACAGTGAAATTGACCTTGATGACGGGAGTAAATATGGAATCGATGGGAATGGTTCCAACCGGCGACTTTTCGTCACGGTTACGGTCGGCCGGAACATACCCTTTCCCCATTTTTACCACCATATCCATTTCCAGGTTGGCGTCCTTGGAACAGGTGGCGATATGATGATCAGGATTAAGGACCTCGACGTTGGCATCGGTAATAATGTCTCTTGCCTTTAGGACGCCTTCACCCTTATGGATAATCCGAATGGTCCGGGGCTCCTGGCCATGCATTTTGAAACGCACACCCTTGAGATTGAGGATGATATCGGTCACATCTTCGGTAACGCCCGGGATCGCTGAAAATTCATGAAGCACGCCCTTGATTTTCACCGAGGTTATGGCAGCACCCTGCAATGAGGAGAGTATGACCCTGCGCAGAGAATTGCCAAGGGTGGTGCCGAAACCCCGTTCAAAAGGTTCCGCGTAATACTTCCCATAAGTATTGGTATATGATTCCGCCTCAACCTGAAGTTTTTTGGGTCTGATCAGGTCGCGCCAATTTTTATACATGTATTTCCTCCCTGCAGCGGGTGAAGTTAGCTTTTACTTGGAGTAGAGCTCGACGATCAACTGCTCCTGGATCGGCATAGTGATGTCCTCCCTGACGGGAAGGGACTTAATTATACCCTTGTATGCATCCTTTTCCAATTCCAGCCATTGCGGGATACCCCGCCGCACTACCCCTTCCAGAGACTCATTGATGCTGGCAACCTTGCGGCTTTTTTGGCTAAGTTCCACAACATCACCCACCTTGATCTGAATGGAAGGGATGTTGACCTTTCTGTTGTTCAGCGTGAAATGTCCATGCCTGATCAACTGTCTGGCTTCAGTCCGGGAGGAAGCAAAACCAAGCCGGTAAATAACGTTATCGAGACGCCTCTCCATCAGGAACAGGAGGTTTTCACCGGTAACACCCTTCATCCTCTCGGCTTTCTCAAAAAACGAGCGGAACTGTTTTTCCAGGACACCGTAGATCCGCCTTACTTTCTGTTTTTCCCGAAGCTGTACGCCGTAATCGGATACCTTAACCCTCCCCTGGCCGTGTTGGCCGGGCGGATAGTTTCTTCTCTTGATCGCGCATTTGTCCGTATAGCAACGCTCTCCTTTGAGAAACAGCTCCATGTTTTCCCTTCTGCACAACCTGCACGAGGGTCCAGTATATCTAGCCAATTAAGACCTCCTTAACTATATTTCCTCTGGTTTTATACTCTTCTTCTTTTGGGTGGGCGGCATCCGTTGTGCGGGATGGGGGTTACGTCCCTTATAAAGCTTATATTAAATCCTGCGGCCTGCAAGGCCCTGAGCGCCGACTCCCGCCCGGAACCGGGGCCCTTGACATAAACTTCAACGCTCCGCATCCCATGGTCCTGGGCTTTCTTGGCACAGTCCTCGGCGGCAATCTGGGCGGCAAAAGGGGTACTCTTTCTGGACCCCTTGAACCCTTTGCAGCCTGAGGTGGACCATGCCACCACATTCCCGGCGGGATCGGTGATGGTGATCATGGTATTGTTAAATGTGGCCTGAATATGCGCCACGCCGTTAGGAATATTTTTGCGTTCCTTTTTTTTCTTGACGACCTTCCTAGCTGGGCTAGCCATTATTCCTCCAGTTTACTTATATGCTATTTCTTCCTGCCTGCTACCGTCCTGGCCGGGCCCTTCCTGGTGCGGGCATTGGTCTTGGTACGCTGGCCCCGAACCGGCAGCCCCTTCCTGTGCCGCAACCCCCGGTAACAGCCGAGATCCATCAGCCGCTTGATGTTCATGGATATATCCCGGCGGAGATCGCCTTCGACCTTGATATTCTTGTCGATATATTCCCTGATCTTGGCCACTTCCACTTCGGTCAGATTATCGGTCCTGGTATTCAAATCAACGCCGGAATCACTGATAATCTTCTGCGCGGTCGAGTTCCCTATACCATAGATATAGGTTAACGCAATCACGACCCTTTTGTTCCTTGGTAGGTCTATACCCGCAATACGTGCCAATGCCCGTTCCTCCTGATAGTTTGACTGTTAACCTTGTCTCTGGGAATGTTTCGGGATGTCGCAGATCACCCGCACGACTCCCTTGCGTTTAACTATCTTGCACTTATCGCACACTTTTTTGACGGAAGCTCTTACTTTCATGACGCCTTTCCTTTCAGCAGAGAAACTGTGACCTGCAAACAGCTACAATCGGGTCAATATCTCAGGTCCTTCTTCTGTTACTGCAACGGTATGTTCAAAATGAGCGGAAAGCCCGCCATCGCAAGTAACCGCGGTCCAGCCATCTTCCAGGACCCGAACATCCGGTCCTTTTTCATTAATCATCGGTTCAATGGCCAAAACCATACCGCTCTTAAGCCTTACCCCTCTCCCCGGCCGCCCGAAGTTGGGAATCTGCGGGCTTTCATGGAGATTCCTGCCGATTCCGTGCCCCACAAAATCGCGGACAACTGAATATCCCTTAGGCTCGACATAACTCTGAACCGCATACGATATGTCCGACAGTCGGTTTCCCGGTTGCGTTGCCGCAATTGCCGCGCACAACGATTCTTCCGTAACCCGTAGAAGCCTTTGCGCGGATTCGGATATCTCGCCGATGGGAAGTGTCAGCGCAGCGTCACCATAGAAACCATCATAGACGACACCGAAATCGATACTGAGAATATCGCCATCAACAAGCTTTCGCCCGCTCGGCATCCCGTGCACAACCTGTTCATTTAAAGAGCAGCATAGTGCATGGGGATAACCGCTGTATCCTTTAAAAGCAGGTTTGGCGGAGCGCTTGCCCGCTTCCTTCTCCGCAATCTGATTCAGTGCGAGGGTAGTGACTCCCGGCTTCGCCGCACCCTTCAATATTTCCAGGACCTCGGCTACTATCCTGCAGGGAACCTTCATCCTCGCAATCTCCTGAGGAGATTTAAGGATGATCACCCCTTCCCGCC